>JAYVHR010000155.1:0-7539 GCA_043771075.1 Bacteriovoracaceae bacterium | reverse complement strand
GCTACTCCGCACGCGGCTAGTGCCGTAGCAGGAACGGAAACAAACCCTCAGGCAATCTTTGTCGGGAAATCGTTCCAGACGATCAAACTTGCTCCGACGACGGCGGGAAATATTTATCACTACGTTATCGCTAAAGAGCGTGATGCTGATGGCGCTGAATGGAACATAGGCCGTTACGGAAGTACGTTCCTCTCCGGTCTGGAATATCTTCTTGAAGACAGACGCGGTTCGGGTAACACACTCACCGTTGTGGATAACACTGCTTTCGTGAATCCGGAAATCGTCGCTGTCCCTGGTGGGTCAGAGGCGCGGGTCTTCTTTATCTCTGATGGTGAAGTGACTGGTGATTACTTCCCGAGAATCGGCCGCCTGAACAGCAGCATGATTTTCTCGTGTGGTGACTGTTTCTCGATTACGACAAATGAAGTCAGTGCCACTGGTGTCGTGGGCATCTCCGATTACATTGCCGATGTCACACTTGGTGACGTAGGGGCAACGCTCGGTGAGAACGTAAACGATACTGTGTTCTCCGTCTTCAACACGACTGTCGGGGCAAACCAGAAGCCTTACACTGGTGTGATCAACGTAGAAGTTGAATCAATCCAGTCAACATCTGTGGATACGGTGAACCGTCTCTACCGTCCACCGTACGTGAAATAAATACCGAAAACTTCAAACATGATATGATGAAAACGAATGCGTTTTCATCATATCATTTTCTGTATTCTCATTCTCATTCCGGGTCTCGCCCGCGCCTACGAACTCGTCGTCATTCAGGGAATTTCAGAGACTAAGAAATCCTTCATCACGCGGAACGGAAAGCGCCAGGGTGTGATCATCGGCATGACCGGCACTTTTACTTCCGACAATATTTCAATTCTCGCGAAGGCGATTAATGTCACCGGCCAGTACGCGCAGTGGGAAATCATCAATAAGGAAGCCATCATTCCTTTCGAGAAAGGTTCGATGGTCACCTGGTACCCGGCGCAGGAATATCTCTGGGCCCTCTCGCCGGAATCTGAAAGAAAGAAATACATCAAGAGTCAGATGGTCATCACCCGCTCGTCATTCATCTTCAAAGGTGCGATCACACGCGGATTATCTGAGTCAGTTTCCGATGTCCAGGCCTCGAATCCGACCCGTGGTGGTTATATGGGTGAGATTTATTACGAGCGCCCACTCACCCCTAATATCAGTTTTGATCTCGGTCTTCGGTATGAACAGGAAGTCATCAACTACACCGGTGTCTCTCTCACAACGAAAAGAAATCTCGCGATCGGGGATATCATTTATTACTTTGATGGACTGAAAGAACTTCTGGGTGGCGGGAAAATCTATATCGCTGCCGGCATTGGTTATGGTCTCTCGAATACAGAAACAGTGGGCCTCTCCCAATCCGGGCCGGTGGGACTTCTCCCGGCCGTAAAAATCGGTCTTTCCCTTCCTGTCACTCAGGACTGGGACTTCCTCCTCGACTCCGCCTTTGAATCGCTCCAGACTCGGGAAGAACAACAGGACGGCCGAGTCCAGACGACAACCCAGACCAATCTCAGAATGGGAATAGGCCTTCGCCGCTACTACTAAGGTGCCTAGAATTTAGACAGTGATAGTAATCCCTTCCATCAGTACACTCCTTAATTTTTTTTCACACTACTATCTCCGCATCAGGAGATTTTATGAAAAACTTATTTTTCTTTGCCTCGTTAATTATCAGCACTACTGCTTTTGGACAGATTTTACGTCCGATGGATGATCTCTTCGTTCAATCGGCACGTGATAATGCCGGTAAAACCGGAGCCCAGGTCATTGCGGAAAGTAATGCGAACTACGACCGTTTTGTTGCTCTCGATGTGAACGCGATTTCCACTTACCGCCAGTCAGATGCAGCGAAACCAACATTCATTTCACGCGAAAACGCGGATCTCGCTCTTCGTGCGGCAATGGATAACGATGTTGTTTCTCTCGACAAATACTCAAAATACGACAAAGACAACAAAGGTATCGGATTTTGCTTCGGCCGCGCGATGTTCGTTAACCTTTACCTCGCTATCAATGGCGTCAGTCGCGCGAACATCAAGAAAGCTTTCGTCGTAGGACCTATGAGTAAAGGAGCCTGGGGATGGCATGTAACGACTATCGTTCAGTCGAAGAATACTTCCGGAAAAGAAATCTGGCTCGCGATCGATCCAGTTGCCGGTCAGATCATGGAAGCCAAACAGTGGTACCGCCACTGGCAGGGTAGCTCAGATAACGGAAAGCTCCGTTTCTACATTGCTGAATCAGGAAAGTTCGGCGCTGGTCCTTCACGCTATGATGAAAGAGGTATTTCGAATCCATTCTACAACAACTACTTCACGGACATGATGAAGTGGTTCGAGAAGAACGATATCTCAGACGAACTCCCGCTTTAATTCAAATTTCTTAAGGGCCCCTTCTGGGGGCCCTTTTTTTGTCCAATCCTTATACACCACCCTCCCTTTTTACAAGTATCCCCCACTGAATGCGCGCTTTCGATAAAATGAGTCCATACAACTATCCAGGGTATGGAAAATGGAACTTATCAAATTTGTCCTTCTCACAGTAATTCTCAGCGCGACTCTGAGTTCGGCGCGCGCGGAAGAAGCGAAGTCCGGCTGCGTGGTCATTGCCCAGGACCCGGTCATCCGTCAGTTTTTCCGCGAGAAAGGTTTTGAAGTGGATTCAGATGAAGGGAACTTCCGCGTTGAATTTGAGGTGACCTGCGAAGCGAT
This sequence comes from Bacteriovoracaceae bacterium, assembly GCA_043771075.1. Lineage (GTDB taxonomy): Bacteria > Bdellovibrionota > Bacteriovoracia > Bacteriovoracales > Bacteriovoracaceae > Peredibacter. The sequence continues at coordinate 4,789 of JAYVHR010000155.1, read as the reverse complement.
TGACCAGAAAAAAGAAAAATTCGCAACGAGTGAAATTCACCAAACAACAACAAAAATTGAACTCTACAATCAGTATGAGAATCAGAAAGTGGTGTATCACTCAGACAGCTCGGTCAAAAAAAGCGGCCGCGTAGATGGAATGGCGTTTGTCGTTCCCTGCGCTGACACCAGAGCAGCGAAAGGGAAACTCCTGGAAGCCGCCCTCGAATCAGTGAAAAAGATGAATTGCTCTGACGAAGAATAACAAAAAAAGCCCCTCATACGAGGGGCTTTTTTTTTGAACTCTTATTTCTTAAGTAATCCAATTTCTTTCAGGCGGACCATGAGCCACTCGTGAGAGTTGATCGGCTCATACTTCTCACCTGTTCCACGGCATGAAGGGACACATGTCAGCATGGTATCCGGATTCGGATGCGTGAAGAACGGCATGGAGTATCGGTTCGTATTCGCACCAACCGTAGGATTCACCACACGGTGAGTAGTTGCAGGGATCACATCGTTCGTAAGACGTGAAAGCATGTCACCAGAATCCACGACGAGTTGTTTTTCATTACAGTTAACCTGAAGCCATTTTCCATCGCGATCGAGAAGCTCAAGTCCAGAAGTTGTTGCACCCACCATAACAGTGATGAGGTTGATGTCTTCGTGAGCAGCGGCACGAACGGAGTTCACAGGAGCACGCTCATCGAGCGGCGGATAATGGATAGCGCGGAGAATCGAGTTACCGTCCTGGAGCATATTACGGAAATAGGCCTGAGGAAGATCAAGCGCCATTCCCAAAGCATCGAGAACAATCGTCGAAGTTGTATCGAGACCATTATAGAGTTTAAGGAAAGTATCCTTGAATTCAGTAATTTCTGAAGGCCAGATATTGTCCGGAAGATATTGTTTGAACTTCGGATTCGTTACGAGTTCGCGACCGACGTGCCAGAATTCTTTCAGATCCGGGTACTGGGAATTTTTCGCGTGCTCAACACCGAAAGCAGTATAGCCGCGCTGGCCGCCGCCTTCTTTACATTTGTATTGATCTTTAATTGCTGCCGGAAGCTGATAGAACTCATGGATGAGATCGTAGGCCTTGTTTGTGACTTTATGATCTACCGGATGATCTACGAGAATAATAAATCCGTAATCTTTCAGACCGGTGAAAAGGTTGTTCACGAATGTGGTTTTATCGTTCGTCGTTCCGTTCAGGAAACTCATGAGCGACAGTTCAGGTACTTTACGTAAGGTATCCATAGGGCCCCCTTCAATTGATATACCATCTAAATAGTCCTCCATGACGGGGGTTGTCGAATCAAAAAATCAGATAGGGGTCAGATCAAAATTGAGAGTGAAAAAATTACCTTTGCGCCCTATAAAGGGCTCCGGGTTTCGGCGGTTTAGGCCGGACCCCCAAGCACATACATTTTGAAGGATCCCCCTATGAAAGCCGTCATTCTCCTCCTTGCCTGCCTTTTTGCCCTTAATTCTCAGGCACAATCCGTCTCCCCCCTCCAGCGCGAGGCCGTGAGATTTGTGATCGAGGACTCTCAGGGAGCATTCGGCGGGGACTTTTTTAAGGAGTTTTTGAAGGAATCCAAAGTCCTCTCGAAGCGTGAACTTAAGTATTTTCCGGAAGTCATCGTTCACGAAGGCTTCAGCTATGTGAAAGTGGAAATCGATGACTGTGTTTATGATATTGTGATCGTAGTAGTGGATCCGAAAGGCCACGCCGTCAGCGGACTTTATATCGATTACAGCGAACGCAGAGACTAGGAAAACAAGATCACTCAACTTTAAGATTCTCTCACATCTGGTTGCGATTAAGACGATAAGTCAGCGTGGCCAGAATCATTTTCATTCTCCTATTTTCTTTGCATGTGTTCCCCGCTGTTGCGAAAACGGTGAAGTGGAAAGATGTGAGATTCAAAATCATAGTTCCTGAAAACTGGCGCGAGGCCAATGATCTCTACGGAATTCCGGTCACACTTTTAGGTCCATCCGTATCTCCCAAACCCAGGGCCATTGTTCAGATCATCCCGACAGATGCTCCCAAAGTTCCGATGTCGGAAAAAGATGCGAGAGGCTTCGGTGAAAAATACGCCGAAGGAAGAAGGAACTGGGTAAGAGAACAAGGTGGAGAAATCTACGAAATCCTTCCCGGAAAATTTGATGACGGAAAACTTTGGGCCGGTGTGAGTTATCGCCTTAACCAGAAAAGCTATCTCGAACGCACCTACTTCGCCAACTGTCCGAAGAAACTTTATCACCTGAAAATTGTCCTGAATTTTGAAAATAGGAATGAGTTGCCCGAGTGCGAATCCATTGTGCGGAGTTTTGCGTGCGCGGATTAATACTTTTCATTACTCTTCTTTTTTCTTCACAAATTTTTGCCAATATCCAGCAACGAATCTCAATCTACACCCAGCAGGTGGAGCTCTTCCGCCAGATCTGCTTTCTCCCTGACGGAACATTCCTCCGGGACAGAGTTCTGTTTGATGTCCGCGGTTCAATCACTGAGACGGCGATGGACTGTAATGCCCAGGCGCTTGCTCTCGATGACGACAGGATCGAAATCGAAAGTTTCGTGGAAAGTAATCAGTGTCCCGTCGATGCGCGAGTGGATGATGCGGGATTAGTGGGACTTCTAAATGGGAGTTCCCCGATTGTGGATGAACTTTCGTGTCCGGGAATCGGTGGCGCCGAAGACTGTGCTCAGGGACTTGCGTGTAATTTACTTTCTTCCATTATTCCCACCGGAGTTGCGGCCGCGCGGTTTGCTTTCGGTGAAAGTCCTCTCCTGAATAGTTGCTCCGGAACCGGAAGTTGCCTTTCCAATATCGGGAAAGCGATTTGGGATAACCTCTGGGACACAGTGAAGGGATTGTACAATCTCGCTGGCATGGGACTTTCATGGGTGGGCGATCAGCTCGGTTCTCTCTGGAGAGCGGAAGATGCCACATCCACCAGAGGAATTGCGGCCACGGAAATCAGTGATTCTCAACTTGATCAGTTCTTAGCTCACCCGATTGATTACATCTACAACATGGGTGCGCGTTTCATACAGATGATCGGTGAAGGAATTTCCAGTCGCTATGGATGTGCCGAATGGTCCGGCGTTCCTCATGTCTCAGAATGTATCAGTCCCATGAGCTGGGAGTGTGCTAACTGTAACGAAAAACTCAACATAATCTGTGGTGTGACCGGATACATCGGTGCCAACTTCATCACAAACTTTTTTACCGGTGGTGCTGTCGCCGCGGTTCAGATTACTTCCAAGATTGCTGCTTCAGCAGTGTTTACTGTGGCGAGAAATATTCCAGGTGCCGCGAGGATTTCGCGATTGATGTCGACCGCCGGAAGGGTCGGACGATTAGGCGCAGTTACCGGAACCATCCGCGCGGCGTGGACTGCGGTGAAAACTTCGCGCACTGTTCAGGGTGCTGCAAGTGTTGCGAGACAACTTCGCGCGGCCGGTGCAGCGGTAAATGGATTTGCGAGGAAAAGAATTTTTCTCTACGCTCAGGGATCAGATCTCGTGATCGCTGCGGCCCGCGGTTATAACAGACTCACGTCCGGAGCTTTCCGCCTGGGTTATCAGAAAACAAAGATTGCGGCCGATCGCGCGCGCGATTATCTGAGATCTCAGTATCCCCTTCTTTCAGACATCAATGGTGGCCGTTATACGGGAGTCGCCAATCCTCAGCAGTATCTGACTGTCGCGACAAGAACGATGAGTGCCGAAGAGCGCGGCCACATGAGAATTTCAATCACCACCGGTCCGGCGAATGAAAGAAGAGTTGTTATTTATGATAACCGCGCGGGAACTGTCGCCGATGATATTTCTTTCAATTTCAATCCAAGAACCCCTCCGCTTCAGGTTGCCCGCCCTGCCGTCCGTATCACTCCTCCACCTGTTGCAGCTGCGGAAAATACCGTAGAAGAAATTGTCGTCACAGCGAGACGTCGCCCTCCGACGCGTGATGAGTATGTTGAATCATGGTCCGGGCAGGTCGCCACTACACCACGAGAAAATGCAACTTACATCGATGATGTTCTCCGGGGAGAACAACCTGGGATCTTTTATCTCGATACGCAGAATACGGCCTTAAAACGCCTCAATGATACCATCCGCAATAAAGCTCTCGTGGATTCTTTCGGCAACCGTTACAACTCAATGGTGATGGATGCGCTGGAAGAATTCAAGCTCGCCCATCCGGGAGTGACAGTTAATCTGTACTCGGATTACAAATCTCTCCGCGCTTCCATCCGCGGTCCCCCGGGACAGGAAGAGGTTTTGATGGGAGAGCTTGCTGTTCTCATGCGTTCCACGGAAGAAAGATTTTTAGGGGAACTGCGGGCGGCGAATCTCGTGGATGAAACCGCAATCAATGAACGCTGGTTCCGCGCGGGCCTGGGTCGCACGTCCGATGAAGCGAATCTTGTCACCCGGTTTTCCCGCCGTGAAACTGATGTCACTCCGACACTATTCTCTTCGGGAACGACTAATGCCCGGATCAGAAATGCGTGGGAACTCACGGAACAATCACGGGCCCAGCTCGCGACGAGATTTCAGGGATCAGACCTTCTCCGGAACGTGGAAGGAACAACCCGCCAGATTCCGAGTGCTGAAGTTCTGGAAGTCGTCAGAAAATCCTCCACTCCCCAGGAAATTGCGACAACTCTTTCCGGAAGATTCGGTCGCGAAGTCACAGTTCAGGATGCAGAACTATTGCGTGAATATTTTAACCGCGTTGATCAATTTTCGCCGGGACTTCTCATTCCGTCACGTGTGGAACATCGCTTT
>JAYVHR010000154.1:0-3307 GCA_043771075.1 Bacteriovoracaceae bacterium | reverse complement strand
GCCTGAGTGGTATCAGCACTCATCCAGTTATCAGTAATCGAAAGTCCTTTTTCATCGGACTTGTTAGCGTCTACGCGTTCAGCTTTGAATGATCCGCATGATACAGCAAAAAGAGATATGAGGATCAGAGTAAAAATTAATTTCATTTTCATTACCTCTTAAACTTCACCGTGACGGGCCTTCACGAAATCATTAGAAATGTTTTCGAGGGCCTTTTTCACGTTCGCTTTAGTTTCAGGATCATCAGCTTTCTCTACGATATCTTCAGAAGCCTTATCAACAGCGGCACGCAGACGATCTGCTTCCATGCGGATGAGAGATGCGCATGTGAAACCGATGTAGTCTTTTTTGGCGCCAAGGTCTTTCGTGTAATTTCTTTTTTCCCAGTAAGTCTTCACAACAGCTGCGCCATTGATCAGGGCCTGGACTTTCTCAGCAAGAGTGTTCTCAACGAACTCTCTCATCGGAGCAGTCTTAGGATTGTTGGCGTCGATAGCTGCCTGGCCTTCAGTGGAAGCACCAAGAGTCTTCTGGATGAAAGTTGTGATCTCTCCAGCGATGTCAGCGCGGACGTTTGCCTTAGCGAGGTTACACGCGATTTCGCGGTTAACTTTCGGCTCAGTCTCGAATGAGAAGTAACGATACTTCTTCACATCCATGCTTTCCTGTTCAGCATAAATTTCTGCATCTTCAACCCAGCCTGGGCGGGTGTTGGAAGAAGCATCACGGACGACGAAGTCTTTTTTGATAGTGGCTGAGTTATCAACATCAGCGACTTCTTTTTTCTTCTTCGATGAACAGGCAACAGAAACCAGGGACAGAGCAAGCAAGATAGACATCAGCTTCATATGAGCTCCTTTATTAGTCTAAATGTAGGTCGGATAAATGTTCTTCAATATACGTGTTTAAAAGATGTTTCACCTTGAGGAGGGCATCGGCCTGAGTTCTCCCGGTCACAGTTTCCGATGTCGAAATAACTTTTTTCTTTTCACCATTTTCAGTCGAGGTCATGTTGAGAGTGAAAGTGTATTTTTCAAAACCTTCCACGTTCAGAAATTCCTTAATGGAGTCAACGTTCAGCGCGAGCACGCGATCAGACTCGCCTTTCACCAGACGAAATCCTGATTCTGTAAGAAGCTCTTTTATCTTTTCCGTCATCCAGTCCGGTGCCTGACCCACCTTGAGGGAGATCGGCAGAGTAGCGGGACGGGAATCTTTCCACTTCATGATTTCTTCATATGACGGACGGGCAGCTTTCTTCCCGCCGGCGACAGTCGCGTATCTTTCATTAAGTTTTTCGCGCTCAAGATGAATGCGCATGATCTTACGTAAGTTTGTGCGGCTTCTTCTTTCCCAGAGAGTTTCCAGCTCAGTATCGAGCTTCTTCATTCTTCCACCGATGAGACCAGCCGCCTGGTTCTTATCAAGGCTCGCAAGTGCGTAAGTGAGTCCGTCTTTCTTGAAATGTTTTTTCACCTGAACGTTTTCAAGAATCTCGTTTACTGATTGCTCGAGTGCGGTCTGAACTTCTTCATTTACTTTGGACTGCCACGGGAATGTCGCACTTGAAGATTGATTCGCGTTCAGTGTGGATTTCACTTTCACTTCAAAGATACTGGCGAGATTGGCGCGTGCCTGAGCATCCGATTCGGCCATAGATTTCGCTTCGCCAGTAGCGCAGAGTTCCCCGGCTTCATCGCAGGCTTCGTATGGTGAATAGACCCACTCAGGAACTTCTTTAGAGGAACTTGAGAGTTCAGGCGATTTTTTAAGCAACGAACAGCCCGAGAAGAGCAGCAAAAAGATGAGTGTTTTCATTTTAAAAAATTCTGAACCTGTTACTGATTAAAGTCAATTAAAGGAAAGGCATTGACGCCGTGTCCTCAGGTTGACGTGATTTGCTGCTCATCACTAGTCTGTAGATGCCGTAATGGATTCATTTTAACGGAGGATGTTATGGAATTTAAATTGCCAGTTCTGCCCTACCCCAACAACAGTTTGGAACCTCATATTTCAGCAGAAACATTGGATTTTCATCACGGAAAACACCATCTTGCTTATATCAATAAACTCAATGAATTAGTGAAGGGTACGAAGTACGAAAAAATGGATTTAGTGGAGATTATTCTGAGTTCGGATGGCCCGGTTTTCAACAACGCTGCTCAGACCTGGAATCACTCCTTCTTCTGGAATTGCATGGCCCCTCATGGTGGCCAAAATCCAGTGGGAAAAATCGCAGAACTGATCAATAAAAAATGGGGAAGCTTTGAAAAGTTCAAAGAGGGATTCACGGAAAAAGCAGTGGAAAATTTTGGCTCCGGCTGGACCTGGCTGGTTCAGGGAAAAAACGGAATTGAAATCATGAACACGCACGATGCTGATACACCGAAAGCGCATAATCTGCGCGCGCTCCTCACACTGGATGTGTGGGAGCATGCCTATTATATCGATTACCGGAATTCGCGGCCTGATTTCATCAACGCCTTCTGGAATATCGTGAACTGGGATTTTGTGAACGGCAATGTACAATAATTGTAAGTCTTCCATAGCTGGCTTAACTCAATCTTAACCTTCATAACCCCCCAACTAAGTGGTATACAGGGGGCATATGAAAAACGCACATATTCTCGTCGTGGAAGATGAACAGGACATCCGGGATCTCATCAGTTTTCAGATGAAATCCGAGGGTCATCAGGTGACGGCAGTCGACAGCGCAGACAAGGCCGTCACTATTCTCGAAAGAGGTGATAAAATCGATCTCTTCATCATCGACTGGATGCTACCGGGTTCGATGAACGGACTTGAGTTCACAAAGAAACTCCGCTCACATAAATCATTCAGAAACTCTCCCGTGATCATGATCACTGCTCTCACTCAGCCGGATAATATTGTTTCGGGCCTGGATGCCGGGGCCGATGATTACATCACAAAACCATTCGACCTTGCTGTCCTTCAGGCGCGCGTGAGAGTCCAGCTGAGAGGTCTTGAACTTTCCATGAAGGCCGCAGAAGACAAGCTCACTTTCGGAAATCTCCTGATCGAAGTTTCCAAGTGCCGGGTATTGGTGAACAAGGAAGAAATCACACTCACATCAACTGAATTCAAGATTCTTCTCCTGCTCGCGCAGAAACCAGGACACGTTTTCACCCGCGACCAGTTCATATCGAATATCCAGGGAGACAATGTCTTCGTCACTGGAAGGACGATTGATACTCACATTGCGGGACTCAGAAAAAAATTGGGTGATGAAGCGAATGTCATAGAAACAATCAGGGGAATCGGATATAGATTTAAGGATGAAAGCTAG
>JAYVHR010000153.1:0-3071 GCA_043771075.1 Bacteriovoracaceae bacterium | reverse complement strand
AAAATCCATCAAGAAGCGTCCAGGTACTGTTTCGATTTGTGCTGCTCTCATGCATCGTTTTGATGTGGATACCGTTCCACACATCATTTGCGGAGGGTTCACGAAGGAAGAAACTGAATACGCCCTGATTGACCTTAATTTCCTTGGCATCGATAACGTTCTCGCTCTTCGCGGTGACAGCATCAAGGGCCAGAAGAGTTTTGAGCCGACTCTGGGTGGACACAAGTTCGCGGATGATCTCGTTTCCCAGATCAATTCCATGAACAAGGGTGTTTATCTTTCTGATGAACTTCAGAATCCGACACCGACGAAGTTCTGCATTGGTGTGGCCGGATATCCGGAAAAACATTTTGAAGCTCCCAACCTCAAGACCGATCTCAAATTCATGAAACAGAAGATTGAACGTGGGGCAGACTACATCGTGACCCAGATGTTCTTTGATAATAAGAAGTTCTTTGAGTTCGTCGAAAAGTGCCGCGCTGAGGGAATTACTGCTCCCATCATTCCGGGAATTAAACCCATCACGATGAAGTCACAAATCTATAATCTTCCGAGGAATTTCTTCATCGATATGCCGGATGATCTCATCGACGCGATCGATAAGTGTAAGAATGATGATGAAGTGAAGATCGTGGGCGTAGAGTGGGCAATTGCTCAGTCGCAGGAACTCATGAAAGCGAAAGTTCCGTGCCTTCACTTTTACTCGATGGGGAAATCAACCGCCATCCAGCAAGTCGCTTCGAAACTATTCTAATCTAAGACCGAGGGCACTGATTGCAGTTGCCCTCGTCTTTCTTTTTGGCGATCTCTCTGAGCTCTTCAACTTTCTGATAGAAAAAATCTTTTACTCTTTTTCCCTGCTCATTTTCCAGCAGCCACGCGAACTTCGACACACCCGGAAGAGTCTTCAGAAGTTCATCCACTACTTCCTGGCCTGAAAGAATTTTCATGTTTGTCGTGATCATATGCACTTTCTCGAGGCAATTCTGTCTTATTAGCTCGGGAAATTGAACGTAGACCTCATCGTTTCTGGCCGACTCAAAGTGGAGGCTTTTATCAAGATATTCAAGACCCTGTTTGAATCGTGTGCAGAGCGGGCATTCAGGGTCAAAAAGTATGAGAGGCAATTGGTATTTCATACTTCGCTATATTATCATGAAGCCTATGAAAAGAAGAGACTTCCTCCAGTTCCTTGGCGTTTCCGGTGTCCTGGCACAGCTTCCGCTTGAAGCAATGGCAAAACCTATAAACCCTCCTCTCCCGCATCTTCCTCCCACCATGCAGGATAAACTCATCACGGTTGAGGGAATAACTTCACGCGTTCTCTTACGATGGGGAGACAAAATTTCCGACTCTGAGACTTTCGGATTTAATTGCGACTACATCGCTTTTCATCCGCTGGAAAAAGATCGTGGGATTCTCTGGGTGAATCATGAGTACGTTAATTCTCTCTACATCAAGGGCCCGGCCCGGACCAAAGAGAACATTGACCTTGAAATGAAAGAGGTAGGCGGATCTCTCGTTGAAGTGAAAAAAGTATTTGGTAACTGGGAAGTCGTAAAAAACTCCCAGTACAATCGTCGCCTCGATGCCAATACCAAAATTCCTTTTGCCTGGGACGAACCTATCTTCGGGGAGAATTTTGCTCTGGGAACAGGGGCCAATTGCGCCGGTGGATTTACACCTTGGGGAACAATTCTCACGGCCGAAGAAAATTACGACATGTTCTGGTCGGACCGGGACCGGAACGGAAAGAAGATTGCGGAGAGCTGGCAGAAATGGGATGAGATTTACCCTAGACCACCAGAGCATTACGGCTGGATCGTAGAGGTTCAGCCCCTCACGGGTGAGGCAAAAAAACTCGTCTCACTGGGAAGATGTTCTCATGAATGTGCGGCTGTAAAGCGAGCGAAGAATGGTAGGGCCGTCGCCTATTCGGGAGATGACACGATCAATGAACATCTTTATAAGTTCATCTCTGACTCCAACGACTCTCTTGAGAAAGGGAAAATTTACGTCGCGAATATGGAAAAAGGCGAATGGATCAGTCTGCAGATCGATGAGCAACCCATACTGAAAAAGAATTTCAAAAACCAGACAGAGATTCAGATTTTCATGCGGGAAGCTGCCAAGATGGTCGGTGCTACACCTCTCGATCGTCCGGAAGATATTGAGTTCGATCCTCTCTCCGGCAACATTCTGGTAACCCTTACGAATAATAAAACTGTGAAGAACTATCACGGGAAAATTCTGAAAATTGTTGAAGATGATGCCTCTTCTTTAAAGTTCAGACACGAGACTTTCCTCGCGGGCGGTAAAGAATCAGGAATGGCCTGTCCGGATAACATGGTTTTTGACCCGAAAGGAAATCTCTGGTTCACCAGTGATATTTCGGGACGGGAAATCAACAAGGGACCGTATGAGGGTTATGGCAACAATGGGTTATTTGTCTTCATAAGAAGCGGTGAGAAAGCGGGTCAAGTCATTCGAGTTGCCAGTGCTCCGATGGATGCCGAATTCACCGGTCCTTGCTTTTCTCCTGACTATAAGACACTTTTCTTATCAGTCCAGCATCCGGGAGAAGAAGGGACGCCGGAAAAACCTACGAGTACCTGGCCCGATGGGGGGATTCCGAAACCTTCAGTAGTCACTCTCCAGGGACCATTACTCGATCGCATCGTCCGGGGAAGAACATGAAATCCGAAAAAATGAAGTCGTTGGTTGAAGTGCATATTTGTAATTACCAGAGAGATGGTAAGGAATGCTGTTACGACAAAGGCGCCAAGGACTTTACTGATCGCCTGAAAAAATGGTCCAAGGAAGAGACAGACAAACAAGTGAAGGTCTATCGCAGTGGTTGCCTTGGTAAATGCTCAGAAGGAATTGCAATGACAATTTACCCTGAAAAAAAAATGTATCTTGATATCCGCGAGGATGATTTTAAGGAAGTGAGAAAGCTTCTTGAAAAGTCTCTGGAAGAAGCAAAGAACCTTTAATTCTTATTTTTAAAATACTCAATCGTCTTCAAAAGCCCTGCTTCCATCTCTGTCACCGGTTTCCAGTTGAAGCTC
>JAYVHR010000152.1:0-2199 GCA_043771075.1 Bacteriovoracaceae bacterium | reverse complement strand
CAGTGTTCCCGGCACATCCTTGCCGGCCTTCTTTCCGTAGAGGATGTAACCGGCCCAGAAGGCACCTGCGACAACCGCGAGAAGAATACCGGCAGGATCAAGTGAGGTCGGCCCCTGAAAACGGGGAAGGATAAGGAAGATACCGAGTCCCGCCAGCACGGCCCAGACGTAATCGATTTTTTTCCGTGAAGAGAAGATCGCGACAGCGAGCGGACCGGTAAATTCAAGGGCCACAGCGAGCCCAAGTGGGATTCTTTCGAGCGCGTAATAGAAGGAAAGATTCATGAGACCGAGGCAAATTCCGTAAACAGAAAGTTTGATCAGCTTATCTTTTGAAAGTTTTGTTCTCCACGGACGGAACACCAGCCAGAGAATAATCATTGCGAAAAACAGGCGAAGTGCCGACGTTCCGGCGGGTCCTACGAGAGGAAAAATGCGTTTTGCGACTGTCGCCCCTCCCTGAATGGAAGACATTGCGATGATGAGGAGAAGAACTGCTTTGAGCATTCCCTGATCATAGGCTTAGATGTGTTTATGGTAAAGTTTTCATGGTCGCAGGATGACACCGGTTCCAAATGGCCATTTTCCAAGTGAAGAAAACTATTCAAAATTGGTCAGGCGAGCTTCTTGCAAAACCCTACACTGAGTAACCAATAAGGAGTGCCATTATGGTCTTCAAACAAGCAATTCTATTAATTCTATTTTTCGCCTGCGTGATTTATCCGCTGGGCTTTAACTAACGGCTGACCGGGCTCCCCCCCTGGGCCTGTTTCATGTTTTTTTCGAAAAGAACCCCGCTGGATGGCGGGGTTTCTTTTTTGTACAGAAGTCGACACTACCAAATCAATGTATCTTCTAATTTTTTGATCCGCGCTTCAATTAAACGACAGGCCTCGATAGTCTGAGTCTGTGAAATGTCCGCGGGGACTGCAAATGGTTCCCCGTAGCGGAGCTTGATGCGGGAGAAGGGCTTAGGCAGTTTAAATTTATCCCAGGAATTGAACTCCCAATATTTCTGCGCGAAAGCAGCTCCGGGAAGAATCATCGCACCCGTCTGCTGGGCAATAACAACAATTCCAGGTTTACAGGTGTGGCGAGGACCCTTTGGTCCATCCATTGTGATTCCACCGCGACCACCTTCCTTCATGTTACTAATGTAGGTATCGATCGCTTCCTTGCCGCCTTTTTCTTTTCCACGCTTTCGTGAAGATCCGCGGACAGGAATGAATCCCATCTTGCGCGCAATAAAAGCTGCGTATTCGCCGTCTTTACTTCTTGAGGCCATCGCCATGTAAGGGAATGATCCAGAGTGAATAGAAAGAAAGGCAATCATCTGCTCGTGCCAGCAACCGATGACGACAGCGCGTTTTGGGTGGTGGGCGAGGGCAATTTCTAATTGCTCTTGGTCTTCGCGCTCGAAGCGATAAGTTGAAATTAAGGCTTTTACGAAGAGCCAGGCGATGTTTTGTAAAAAGATGTGAATCATAAAAAAAGAAGGACCCGTGAGGGTCCTTTGAAAAATCTCATTATTCTAAGCAAGGATCTTCAACCGCAGGCTTTGGCATGACTGGCGAAGCCGTGCAACCTTCGAACAGGCATAAATGGGCAGTAAATGTTTTCACCTGAAGGCGAGCATCGTTCACATCACAAGCAGATGAACCGACATAGAGCCAAAAATATTCTCTTACCCCGGCAAACTGAAACCCTATTTCGGAAACATCTTGAGGGAAAAGTTTCGGATGCATTTTCTGTAAGCGAAGGAAGTCTTTAAAAGTGTGGGCCGGTGAGTAACCCTGGATGCTATCAAGACGCCAGTTTTCAGAAGCAAAAGAACTCAACGTGGACATGCAGAGAACCAGTGCGAGAATAAGTTTTGTCATGTTATGCCCCTCCTTCGGAGCGTGATTTTTCGTAATAAGTAAATGCGGCCTTGAGATACTCGCGGTTCATGCGTGCAATGTGCTCGATTGAAATTCCTTTCGGGCATGTTGCTTCACATTCAGCGTGCGTCGTACAGTTACCAAACCCGAGAGTGTCGTGAGTGTGAACCATATTCAATGAGCGACGTGGAGATTCGGGCTGCCCCTGAGGGAGAAGTGCTAGCTGGGAAATTTTCGCTCCCATAAAAAGCATTCCTGAACCATTCGGACAAGAAGCAACACAAGCACCGCAACCGATACAAGCTGCTGCATCCATCGC
>JAYVHR010000151.1:0-2692 GCA_043771075.1 Bacteriovoracaceae bacterium | reverse complement strand
ACCGGGATATTGATGGCATCGGGACCTTTTAGCTCAAATAGCGAGGGATCTGCCGTCAGAGTGAAATCCATCGCCTTCGCGGTGAGATTTCGAGCGCGTTTGGTGAGCGTGAAATCGTACACATTTTTTTTCTTTTTCCTGGCAACGCTGATGGAATCAAACCGGATATCCATATCCGGGACCATGGCACTCCAGATGACGGACCACCAGCGATAAACATCCACTGGAGTCGCTTCATCTTTTTCCGAAACACTTTCTCCCAGCGCTATTTCCGTCTGTGGTGACCAGACTGTAAAGGGTTTCCAGGTTTTTGTGCTGAAGCCGTCTTTCCACTTATACATGAGATCAAAGTCCCATGAGATGTCACGGAAGCAGCTATAGATATCATTCCCGCCGCGATCCATGCGGAAACAAAAATTTTCGATTGTTCCCTGAAGGCGGCGATGATTCCAGGCCTTCCACTCATGCTTCACTTCAAACTTCTGCCAGGTCCGGGTTGTAAGAACTTTAGACTGGTCGAGCCCCCACGCAATATTCTTTTCATTAACGAGTATGGTGGGATCAATGAAAAATATCAGCAACACAACCAGCACAATACTGAAAAGAAGGGTCAATACTCCGGCGAGGAAATAAAATATCTTTTTCATCAGAATATTCCTCCGATGCCGGCGAAGAAAAAGTTCCCATAATCCTTAGAGGGAGAGGTTGCGAGTGCCCGCGCCCAGTAGGCCTGAACCTGGCCGATCGGTGAAAGAAATCTTAAACCAAGTCCCGGAGAAAACCAGAGACGTGATTCAAGAGAAAAAGATTTTTCTCCGAAATATCCGCCATCAACAAACGTAAAGGATTCCATCTTCTCATGGAAGAAATGGGTCTTGCGGATTTCTCCCTTCGCGATGAAACGGGTCAGGGCCCCTGCCCCGTCATTCCGGGGAAGAGTCCGGAGAAGATAACCGCGGAGGTCATCACTCCCCCCACCGAAGAATTTTACTTCCGGAGGAAGGGCCGAAAGGTCGGTTGTGCTTTTTACAAAGGAGGTACCGGCCTTCATTCTGATCCCGCCAATGATTGCTCCTCTCCCGTTGTTACCCAATCGCGCGAGTCTTACGGCAGATGTATCCAGTTTGGTAAGTGATTGGCCAAAACCCAGCATCGGATTCCGGTAAGAGAGTGAGACAGATTCTTCATTTCCATCCTGGGGATGAACATCGAACAATTCATAATCATGGCCCATTCGCTGGAAGCTTCCTTCAAGCACGGCAGTAGAAAAAGTTCGCGTGTCACTTTTATCCTGGGAATGGAATGTCCCGTTTTCGTAAGCAGGACCAAAGATAAGAGTAGTGCCGTGATTGTGAATATCTTTCGTCCATTTCATCTGGGGCCGGACTCTCGTGAGAAACTGTTCGTACTTAAACTGAGATTCACGGATGACGTTCACCTGAGTAAATAAGGATTGCCGGGGACGATCAGTCCACGGAAAGTAATCTGAAGTGAGGTTCAGCGACTGAACTCTGAGTGAGGCTTCAAGGCTTGCGGATAGTAAGCTCGCCATGTTTCCATATCTGTTGTGAGACCAGCGTGCACGCGCCATGGGCCCCACTTCGGTACTGGCACCTGCGCCGAAACGAAACGCCCGGGCGGGGCCCACAATAAATCTTTGCTCGAGAGAGAAACTTTTGTTTTCACATTTCTCCAGGAAGTAAGTCCCCTGAAGAACTTCTGCGCGCAGGATTCTTTTTTCTGTCAGGGTGAGAAGATCTCCATTGAAACGTTGATCTTCTTCCATCGGATAAAATCGTGCGAGAGCATTCTCATGAAGACCCGGAATTTTTTCCTGCTTGATCGTTCCAAATTTATACTTCTCATCAGGTTTCACAATTACGGTAACGGAGTCGGAAGTGACGTCGACTTCGGACTCTACTTTACTGCAGGGATATCCCCTTCTCCGGAGTTGTCCGGTTGACTCCGCTTCCAATGAGTTCAGCATGGAAGTGGAGAGCTCACGGCGAAGGTAAAGTCGCTTTACATCCTTCTTGATTTTCTTTTCCAGGTTAACGTTGCCGGCCACGACTACAACGTTTTTTACCTTCGAGCGACGCCCTCTTTTAACGTGAAGAATTTTGTCCTCAACTTTGAATTCCGGAGAGAGATAACCACGGGACTGGAGAAATCCCTTCAGAATGTATTGGGCCTCATAGGGAGGAATATACTTCCACGCATGAGACTTTGGATCGCCGCAGATGAGTTGCAGTTCTGTGTCAGTGAAATTGATCTTACGACCCGATAGCTTCACCGTAGGACAATAAGTCACATCACTGATGGCGGCTGAGGTGAAAATCAACAGGAGAATGAATGCAAAAAGATTCATAGGAGGAAGAGTGCAAAGTGTAGACCAATGGTCAGGAAGCAGTTAGCTGATTTTCAACTGGTTGATGATAGTTTTAACACCGGGGACTTCATGCGCAATGTCCTCTGCCAGCCAGCGTGCTGCACGTGAGATAACGTATCCCTCAAGATGCACTTCATCACCAATGACATTCACATCAATGAAAGAAGGATCCAGGTTCCGGTCGGCGGTAAACCTATGGCAAATGTCTTCCTGAATGCGTTCGCTTGAACGGACATAATTGAGCGGTCCCTTTCCGGTATATTTTCCGGTGCCGCCGATATCTTTGGGGGTGTAATCAGCGTA
>JAYVHR010000150.1:0-9012 GCA_043771075.1 Bacteriovoracaceae bacterium | reverse complement strand
AAAAGCTCTTCCACTTTCTTAACGGTCTTCGCTATGACCTGTTCAGTAGTCTCGCCTTCGCCTTTCACTATCATCGTCGCAGCAGAGTGGGAGTGACCGCCGCCGCCGAGTGAGATAGCGATTGTTCCCACATCATAATCTCCGGAAGAGCGGAGACTCATCTTCACCACGGGACCATCATCTCGGAACATCATCGCAATTTTGATGTTGTTCAGGATGAGAAGGTTATTGATAAAAGCGTGAGTATCTTCCACATCTCCGGCGAAATTGTCGATATCCTGCTTCCGAAGAAGCATCCAGGCGATACTTTCGTCAGCGTTCGTTGATGCCGTTTCGAGAATTTTCCCGAGAAGATGCATGTGATGAACGCGTTTTGTTCCGTAAATCCCGTTGTAGGCCTCAGGGGGATTAATTCCCGTGGCCATGAGTTTTGCCACCAGACGGTGAGTGCTGGCAGAGACTGTCGGATAACGGAATGAACTCGTATCGATAATGATCGCGGTGTAAATAGGAAGCGCAATTTTTTTGGTGAATTCGACTCCGAGAGACTCAATCATCTCGCCGATCATTTGACCTGTAGCCGCGGAGGTTACATCAATGCAATGATTGGAGAGATCTCGACCCCTGCATGGGTGGTGATCGATATAAAGAACCTTGAATTTGCCGTTGTCGATGTAATGGGAAAGTTCTTTGCCGACGCGTGCGTGAGTATTGGTGTCGACAACGACCACGAGATCAGGAAAGAAGCCACCATGTTTTTTACGGAAATCTTCGATTCCCAGAACCGCATTGTCGGGATCGAGATACTGGTAGCGCTCAAGGAGCGGCTCTTCGTTCACACACCAGGATTCTTTTCCAAGCTCACGGAGGGCGAGACACAGAGAAATCTCTGATCCGATCCCGTCTGCATCGGGATATTCGTGTGTCGTAATAAGAATCCGCTGTGCTGCTTGAATTCTTGATTTGAAAGTATCTAAAATAGTCATAGTCCTTATCAGACCTTTTCGGCGCTTAAGAAGCGAAGCTACAGTTCTATAATAATTTATTGTGAGTAGAAATGGAGAATATCCTTATAGTTGATGGCGTTACTAAAGAATACCCGGGTCGGGTAGCGGTGGATTCCGTGAGCTTTAATGTGAAAAAAGGCTCGATCCACGGCTTTCTGGGACCCAATGGGGCGGGGAAAAGTACCACCATGCGGATGATCGCTGGTTTGTTGCCTCCCACCACCGGAACAATCACGCTCTTCGGTGAAATTGTCCTTCCGGAGAAACGGAGCCTCAAAAATCAGATCGGATTACTGCCGGAAAATGCTCCGCTATATCCCGACATGACTGTGGAAGATTACCTGCGCTTTGTCGGGAAGCTTCACCAGATGAAGGACATTAACTCGCGGATGGATGAAGTCATAACGGGACTGAATCTGAAAGACGTGAGAAAGCGGATCATTGGAAATCTCAGTAAGGGTTTTAAGCAAAGAGTGGGACTCGCGCAGGCGATTTTTTATAATGCTCCCTTCCTGATCCTGGATGAACCGACTAATGGCCTCGATCCTCAGTCAGTGGTTGAGCTTCGGGAATTCATCAAGGGACTCGCCAAAGAAAAAACAATTCTCTTTTCCTCGCACATCCTCTCAGAAGTCGAGCAGATCTGTGATGACATCACGATCATCCATCAGGGAAAAATCCGCGCCTCGGGAAGCCTGAAGGATATTCATAAAAAATTCCGGCAGGGTCTGGTTCTTCGCCTGGGACTTTCACCGGGAGAAAAACTTCCCGATCTTTCACAATTCGGAAAGTACGACGTGGGAACTACTCAGCATCTCAGTTCTGAAGACCAATACCATCTCTCTTTTGAGAGTGAGCATGATTTCCGTCCGGAGCTCGTTAAGTTTCTGGTCGATAAGGGCACAAAGGTTCACACCATCATGGTTGAGTCTCCCGAACTTGAAGATATTTTCCTCCACATGACGGAGACACGCACATGATCTGGACCCTCTTTAAGAAGGAAGCGCAGTCGTACTTTTCTTCGCCGCTGGCCTATGTCCTGATAGGACTTTTCTCTCTTATCTCAGGCATCATGTTCTTCAATCTTCTCGTTACTTATTCTGACGGAATCCAGGCGATTCCCCAGAACATGACCCAGACCATTTCTTTCGTGGATGAAGTTGTCCTGAGACTCTTTGCGAATATCAATTTTCTCTTTCTGGTTTTTATTCCGCTGATTACCATGAGACTTTTCTCTGAAGAGAAGAGGCAGGATACGCTTGAGATTTTCTGGTTATCACCGGTTCGGGACTGGCAGGTCATTCTCGCGAAGGGATTGGCCGCTCTTTCCCTCATTCTGGCCATGCTTCTCATGACCGGACTATTCCCCCTTATCATCTGGGGAATGGGCATTCATGATTTCTCGGTACTTTTTTCGGCGTATCTTTCGGTCATTCTCAATGCATGCGCTTATATCAGCCTGGGACTTTTTTGTTCTTCCATTTCCGGAAACCAGATCATCGCGGCGTTGTTGTCCATACTCGGCATCATGTTTCTCTGGATGATCACATGGGGTGGCAATCTTAATTCCAATTTCCTCGTGGCAGAAATTTTTTCTTATCTCGGAATCTCGTCTCACTTTGAACGCATTCTCCGCGGTGTCATCGGCACTCAGGACATCATTTATTATTTAAGCTTCATTTCCATCTTCGGACTTCTTACAGCGAAGTCGCTTGACCGGAGGAACTGGTAATGAAAACCTGGCTATTTCCTCTTTGGATTATCATGGATGTTCTCGTCCTGATTGCCTCGATGGCACTCTGGATTGCTGCTCCTGAATTCGTCGTCCTGAATGTCAGTCTCACGATCTTTGCCATCGCCCTCGGTGGTGTACTGATGATTGTGAAGCTTGATGAAATCAGGGATTTTGTTAAATCAAAATATTTTTACAAAGTTCTTCATCACGGTATCAACACTGTCCTGATCATTTCCATCCTGGGGCTTCTGAATTATCTCGGGAACAGAAACTTCCGCGAATTCGACCTCACGAAAGAAAAGAAGAACAGTCTCACTGATCAGACTTCCAAGGTTCTCGAGATGGTGAAATCACCGCTCAAGTTCACGCTTTTCTCAAAGAGAGAGGAGTGGGGACCGATTATGAATATTCTGAAGATGTATCAGGCACGGTCGCTCAAGATCTCTGTTGATGCGATTGACACTGATCTTCGCCCGGATCTGGTGAAGTCCAAGGGAATTACTTCCAATGGAACAGTCATCATTACCTATGAGAATAAGGAATCATCGTTTGTGATTTCTGATGAGTTGTCGGTTACGAACGCACTTCTCAAGGCGCTGCGGGATGAGAAGACCATTCTCTATTTTGCTACCGGACACCAGGAATTGGATTGTGCCGATGCCACCCCCGAGGGGATTTCTGCCCTCTGTGAGAAATTGCAGGCGCAGAATTATGAGATTAAAACTCTCAATCTCGCTCAGGTGACAGAAGTTCCGCGGGATGCAACTGCCGTTTTTGTGCTGGGACCTATCTCGGGATATTTTCCGGATGAAACAAAACGCCTGGAAGAATATCTCACGCGGGGAGGAAGTCTCTTCCTTGCCCTGGCGCCGGCATTTAAGTCTGAGCTCTATGACAATCTGGTGAAGTTAGGAAAACCCTATGGTCTTCTTCTCGGTAAGGATGTTGTGGTAGACCGCGTTTCCACTGTTCAGGGTGGGGAAGCTACGATTCCCATTATTTCGAAATACGATGAAGGCCATCCGGTCACGGCCGGATTTAATTTCCGCACCGTCTTTCCGTTGTCTTCTTCGGTATCAACCATTGAAGGAAATGATTCCGCCACACTTCTGGCGATGACGAGTCCCTTCCCGGGATCGTGGGCAGAATCAGATCTCAAGGGTGTGACCGAGGGAACAGCAAAGTTCGAAGACAAAAAAGACAAGAAAGGCCCGATTGGTCTCCTGGGTGTCGGCGAAAAAGTGGGAAGCGAAGGAAATTCTGATTCACGCTTTGTTCTTCTGGGATCAAGTTCCTTTCTCCTGAATGCTTATCAGGGCCAGAGTGGTAACCCGACGCTCTTTCTGAATAGCACTTCATGGTTACTTAATGATGAAGGAATTATTTCCCTCAATCGTCCCGGTACGGAAGAATATCCGGTGATCCTTTCGTCCCAGCATATTCAGCTGATTTTTGTTATTTCAATCCTCCTTGTTCCGATCATCTTTTTTGGAGCAGGTATTTTCGTCTATAGGCGCCGGCGTCTTCTATGAAAAAGAATCTGGCCCTGTTTGGAATTCTTGTTGCTCTCCTGGGAGTTACTTATTTTTTTCAGGAAAAAAAAGCGGAGAAAAAATTTGAAGAAAATCTTGTTCATAACAAGCTTTATCCCGGGGAGATCCGGCAGCTGACCATTTCCGGAGTCATTGCGAAGAATGAAAACGGACGCTGGTTCAGCGGAGAGAGACTTCTCTCCCACAATCTTTATAAGCAGATTGAAGAGCAGATAAAACAAATCAAGAAAGTAAAAGACGTGCAGGGCGAAGTGAAGGATTTTTTCACCAGCAAAATCGAACTTTCCGTTAATGGAGACAATCTTCTGATCGGAGATCTCGCTCTCGATCGCCAGGGATTCTATGTCTCCCAGAACGGGAAGTTGATGCTCGCTATCCTGGAAGGTACCAATCACGAACTCACGGAAGATGTGCAGGATATCCAGGCGACAAAACTTAATGAACTGAAAGTCCTCATCATGAAAGATCCGAAGGAACTGGCGGAGACTCAGCTCTTCCGCTTTTATCCGGATCTGCCCTTTGAGAAAGTGACTGTGAAAGTTCCCGGCACCCTTCCGTTTGAACTCGATTTCAAAACCAATACGACAACTCCTCCGCCCTTTCCGGGGATCTCGGTCCATGCGAAGCTTCCGGAAAAATTCATGTCTCTTCTTTCTCAGGTGACTCTCAAGGAAGCCGTTCCCTACGGAGTCTTCGGCGATAAGTTGGGCGAGATTACTTTCATGAAAGAGGGGAAGGCAGTGATGTGGGAGCTCTTCATGAAAAATAAGAAGAGTGCAGATGCCGTGCTGGTTGATCCAGTCCGGAAACTCGCTTGGAACATGATTGGTGGAACACTGAAAGTTTTTTTCATCCAGCTTCAGGATTACTGGGATAAAAAGAATATCCCGCCGGCCGAATTTAAGAATTTTGAGCGTGAGAACATGACTCTGATTGAGGGTAATCTCCGGACCATCGTGACTCTCATGAATAAAGAACCGTTGGGATTTGAGAGCACTGCCTATAGAGTTGACCCGGAAAGAATGACTGAACTTGTGAGTTACTCGCTGAATCTTGGTCCACTTGATCAGGCGAGACGCGTTTCGCTTCTTTCGAACTCTGAGAGAAAACAGATACTGGGCGAGAAGCATCTCCAGCTTGAAATTTTCGGGCAGGAGCTTCTTTTCTGGCTGAAGGCGGAAGAAATTATAATCGTGAATTTAAGTCAGGGATACAAATCGCACTTTCCCCGTGCAGACATTTCCGCAGGATTTCGATTTAAGGATGTGTTAAAGTGAGTGCTATGCTTCTCTGGAAAAACATTTCTGAACTCCTTGAGACTTACCTCATGACTCTCGTGCATCCGTTCCGGATTCATCAGCAGTTCCGTCACAATCTTCCTTTGCCGAATCAGGAAGGTCATCTTTTCGAGCCGCTCACTCTGGCCGAAAGTATCGGTATCTCCTGGGTCTTTGCGATCATCCGCGGACTCTTCAAGATAGTGATCATCAATTTCATTCTTCAGGCCTTCATGTCCATGCAGAGTCCGGAATTCGGCATTCTCCAGGATCTCGTTCAGAGTTCAGGATTTTCCACTTACTACTTCCTGCTGTTCTCGGCCGCCCTCGACATTATTTTTTTCCCGATCGGAGCGATCCTTCTCACACAAGTGTGGTCATGGCTTATCCGAGTGTATGCGAATTGGCTCAATCCGGAACTTCCGGGTGACGAGATTGCTCATCAGATTACAATCAGCGCTCTTTCTTCAAATCTCTTCAATATTGTTCCATTCATCGGGGACGTAATTCAGTTTTTCCTCTACCACTTTCTTCTCTATGCAGGCCTTCGCTCGAACCTCGGGGCCTCACGTCCTTTAGCGGTGGTCATTCTTTTGACCCCCACTATTTTCCTTTTAATGATGATGAGTCTCTTTTTCTTTTTGTTTTTTTATTTAGTATCCGCCTGATACGGGCCGATATTTTCTTACGGCCATGGGAATTCAGACTCATGGCCCAATCGCCCATTTGTCAGGGGCGCTCTTTTTTGGAAAACTCAACCTACACACACGCTTTTGTTTCGAGGAGATCCTTTCTGTGATGCACCAATCTAATCATGGTTCTATTGAACTCGTTTGCGGCCCTATGTTCTCAGGAAAAACTGAGGAACTTATCCGTCGGGTGAAGCGTGCCCAGATCGCCAAACAAAGAGTCCAGATCTTTAAGCCAGCGATGGATGTCCGTTACCACGATGAAGATGTGGTTTCTCATTCGTCTCAGGCCATTAAGTCTGAACCAGTAGAGAAAGCTGTCGATATCCTCATCCGACTTAAGGATTCAACTCGTGTTGTGGCCATCGATGAAATTCAATTTTTCGACGAAAATATTGTCACTGTGGTGACAAAACTCGCTGCCCGCGGATACCGCGTGATCTGCGCTGGTCTTGATCTCGATTACCGTGCTGTTCCGTTTGGCCCGATGCCGAAGCTTCTTGCGATTGCGGACGAAGTCATGAAAATCCACGCTATCTGCACTGTCTGTGGCAACCCTGCGACCCGTTCTCAGCGTCTTTCAAAATCCCGGGAGCAATTCCTCCTTGGCGAGACTGATGCCTATGAAGCGCGTTGCCGGGGGCATTTCCACTATGATGATCTCGAGGAGCAGGCACTCCTTCCTCTGACTGAGGAAATTAAAACTCTTCCCAATGGGCTCCGAAACTAGAGTTCTCAAGACAAAATCGTTCAATTTTTGTTAATCTTCTGGAATGTTTCAGGAACATTTCTATGGGAAAAACGTTCACATCGTTTCTTCTCCACTCATGCATTCCTGGCTGGCCCGCCTGGGTTTGGCCGCGACCGTTCAGCCTCAGATTGATGAGCTGGTGACGATGCTTTACGAGCATCTCTTTGACGTCGTGATTGATCAGAGTTTTCCCGTAAAAAAATTGCAATATGAGACGCGGATGAAATCCGTTCATCCCGAAGGTATTCTCACTGGCGAGTTCATTGATCAAGAAACATTTGCGGTGTCGGTGGGACTGGCACGTGCGGGTACTCTGCCGTCGCAACTCTGTTACCGGAAAATGAATTATCTGCTGGATCCAAAAAATGTCCGTCAGGATCATTTCTATATTTCACGTGCCGTGAATGAGAAGAACGAAGTGACGGGAGTGACGGTTTCTGGTTCCAAAATTGGTGGGGGAGTGGAGAACGCGATTGTTCTCTTCCCGGATCCGATGGGTGCTACCGGGAGTACGATTGTCGAAGCCGTCAGACACTATAAGACTCTCGGGAAACCGAAAGCAATGATTGCTCTTCATCTCATCATCACTCCCGAGTATCTCGCGAAGGTCACCAAAGAGTGTCCCGAGCTTCGGGTGTTTGCTCTCCGTCTTGATCGCGGATTATCTCCAGTCGATGTCCTGAAGGAAATTCCTGGCAAGCGCTGGAAGGAAGAAAAAGGTTTAAACAGTCATCATTATATTGTGCCAGGTGCGGGTGGATTGGGAGAGATTCTCAACAACTCGTACTGCTAAAGGAATTCTCATGGAACTTTACACGCCGGAGACACTTATCTCCGAAGAAGAAATCACTCAACGGATCGAAGCTCTGGGCAAGGCGATCACTCAGCATTTTGATGGACAGGATCTGGTTGTGATCTGTGTCCTGAAAGGTGCCTTCATGTTCTGCTCGGACCTCATCAAGAGAATCAATCTTCCGCTCAAACTGGAATTCATTTCACTTTCAAGCTACGGGGACAATACTCAAAGTTCCGGAAGTGTCCGTCTCGAGATGGACATCACGGCCAATATCGAAGGGAAGAACGTTCTTATCGTGGAAGATATCGTGGACTCGGGTCTTACGATCAAAACTCTTCTCGAGATTATGTCGGTGAGAAAACCAAAAGAAGTGAGACTCGCGAGTCTTCTCTTTAAGCCATCAAAACTCAAGCATCCGGTGAAGATCGATTACCTTGGTTTTGAAATCGAAGATAAATTTGTGATCGGCTACGGCCTTGATTATGCCGGCCGCTATCGTGAGCTTCCCTACATCGGAGTTTTGAATGCAGGTAACTAACCAGGGATCAGTCCGCGTTGACCTTGTCGGCGGAACACTCGACATCGAGCCTATCAATCTGATCATCAAGAATGTTGTGACTTTGAACGTGGCAACGGGGCTCAAGGCTTCTGTCACTCTTTCAAAGATTGCCTTCAACGGAATTGAAATTTTCTCGAAAGACTACAACAAGAACTATAAGTACGCGGCCGAAGAACTCACTGAAGAGAATGTCGTGTATTCGAAGAAGTTCGAGGAGATGTCATTTGTTCTTCAGATCCTCCGTCTCTTCAACATTAATTCCGGTCTGCGCATGGAACTTTCTTCGGGAGCTCCTGCGGGTTCTGGTCTCGGCGGGTCTTCAGCGATGGGGGTCACTCTCTACCGCGCGCTTTGTAACTTCACAGGCGAGAACTATGATCGCCTGAAAACAGTTCTCCGGGTGAAGGCCGTTGAGTCACGCATTCTCAATCAGGGAATGGCCGGATATCAGGATTATTTTCCGGCCCTCACCGGTGGAGTTCTCGCGATCCGCGGAATGGAAGGCGAAATCAAAGTCGAGCAGCTTTTTACAGACGAACTGAAACTCGTCCTGGAAAGCCATCTTGTTCTTATTTCATCGGGCCAGTCTCGCCAGTCAGGCATTAATAACTGGGAAGTTTATAAAGCTTTCTTTGATAAGAAGCC
>JAYVHR010000149.1:0-8739 GCA_043771075.1 Bacteriovoracaceae bacterium | reverse complement strand
TACGTGGAGCGGATGTAATAGCAGATCCTCCGGCCGTGAGCGGAAGGACAATCCCGTATTTCGCTGCCAGATCCTGACGGTCAACCGCAAGAGGTGCCTGCTTGACCCCGATGCAAAAAACAGAATCCTGAGAGCAAACTCTGGGATACATAACGGTTTGGGCGCGGGGATAATTTTCCGGCTTATGCTGAAGTCCCAGGAAGTGTCCGAGCTCATGCAGAAGGACAGTCTGGAAGTCATAGTCGAATGTTGCGGGATTAGAACTGTCGAAATCAAAATCTTCGTCGTTCATGATGACGTCAGCTTCCTGAATCGCCACGTATTCATTACTCTCGCCACGATTGTAGCGGATAGCAAAGATCTGGGTGATGGCCAGAGCGTCCGGATATTCGGGATAGGGCCAGTTAATCGCCTTGTAGATAGCAAATTCTCCATCACGCAGCTGATTGGGCCCGGTGATAGTGTCGGTCTTTTCAGCTCTTGTTCCGGCATTGCGGAAAAAATCATAGCCATTCACACTTGTTTCCCACGCATTCATCATGGCCTCGACTTTAGCGGGTTCTCCATCCGGAGCTGAGAAGGCGAGAGATACGTACATGTCTTTTGGGAAAGCTGTCTCCCAAACGAAGGGAGCAGTGGCACTGATACTTCCACTCGAAGTGGTCGCAGTTTTGGTGTTACAGGCAGCACCAATGAATAGGGTAACGAAGAGTAAAAAAAGGGATCTCATGGCTTCCTTGTCCAATGCACGTCCAACCTAGGTTTTATCGGACATTTGACAAAGAATCTGAGATCCCGGAACTAGCTATTTTAGATCATTATTTCTGAGACTTAGCGTGATCGGCCATGAACTGATCCAAACCGTTTTTAGTTAGGGGATGAGCAAAGAGCCCTTCGATCACTTTAAACGGGAGAGTCGCTACATCGGCCCCTACCATCGCGCAGTCTTTTACATGTGTCGAATGGCGCAGAGATGCCGCGAGAATTTTCGTCTGGAAATTATAATTATTGAAGACGAGACGGATTTCCTGGATGAGATCCATTCCGGTTTGGCCCACGTCATCGAGGCGGCCTACGAATGGAGAAACATAAGTCGCTCCGTTTTTGGCGGCGAGGAGTGCCTGGTTCGCTGAAAAAATCAACGTCACGTTAGTCTTGATATCTTTTTTTGAGAAGTGCTTACAAGCGATCATTCCGTCTTTTGTCATAGGGAGTTTGATCACAACGTTCTTGTGGATCTTGGCGAGTTCTTCGCCTTCACGGATCATTCCGGGAGCATCAAGAGCGATGACTTCCGCAGAAATCGGGCCATCCACAATTTCTGCGATTTCACGGATGAGATCCTTCTGGTTTTTTCCGGACTTTGCCACGAGACTTGGGTTGGTAGTCACTCCATCGACGAAGCCCCATGAGTAGGCCGTCTTGATTTCGTTCAGATCGCCGGTATCGATAAAAAATTCCATATGGTCACCTCTTTTGGTCGGTTAAAAAGAATTAGGATTTGATGTAATTCCCGACCATAATAAAAAGCATGAGGTTCTCCGTCATTTTCCTTTTTCATCTTTTTTGCGTTTCTTCGGTTAACGCTATGATTCTGACACCTTCTTATCCAAAGGAAGGTGTGCTGGAGGCGGATAACCGGGGGCAAATCAATCCTGAGATCGATTACGAGCGCTTTTCCGGCAGGGTTTCGGATAAAGACGATTCTTCACGGATCTTCAAAGTGAAGGTCGAAAACAATAACTCCAAGTTTTTCCGTGCCGGCGATATGGTTCTCTTCACCGTGAACCTTCAGGATAACCGCGATTACTGCAAGGCCTTTGTCCGGAACGTCGAAGATTTCCATTTCACGATTTACGTCGAGTCCCTAGCTCCCTGCTATTCCACTCAGAAATATTTCCTTCGTGGCACAGTGCTTAATTTCTTCTCCAAGGCCCTCGGGGTCCGGGTTTTCGAAGCAACCAAGTATCGGGAGCAGCTCGTTGTCAGAAAAGAAGATTTCCTCAAGCAGTTAAACGACATCAATCATTTTTTATGGACCTTCGATCAGCAGAAAGTAAAAACTGCCGCCAATTATGATGAAGAGATCAATCGCCTTATGCGCGAAAAGAGAAAAGCTCTCGATGATATGATCGCACTTAAACAAGAGCGCCTTAATCTCCAGAACGAACTCATGGGTAAACTCAACGAACTTGATGAATCCCTCAAATACTATCGTGTGGAAAGACAGGAGCTTATGACAGATCGCTGGAATTCCGATCACGATCAGGGACTTCCCTTTGGCCAGCGTCCTCAGGCGATTAAACAATAGTTCGGCACTCTCTTTTAAAACCTCTCCTTCTCTCTTATATTCTCTTCCATGTCTTACCAGGAAAATCTCTCGCTTCTTCAGGATGATCTCTGTCAGCACGAAGTCTATTCGCGCCTCACGGATCTGAAATCCCTCCGCCATTTCATGAGCTATCATGTTTTCGCTGTCTGGGATTTCATGAGTCTCTTAAAATCGCTACAGAAAGAAATTACCTGTGTGGAAATTCCATGGCGTCCGTCCTCTTACTCTACGGAACTCGTTCGCTTCATCAATCAAATTGTTCTCGGCGAAGAAAGTGATCTGGATAAAAACGGCAACGCTGTCTCTCACTTTGAGCTTTATCTCTCCGGCATGAAAGAAGTGGGAGCGAGTCCCTCAGGGCTTTTTGATTTTCTCCCGGCATTAAACGTGGAAACACTTCCGGCAGGAGTGAAGGAATTCGTCTCTGAGAATCTTCGTCTCGCGCGCGATGGTCATCCGGTCGAAGTGGCCGCTAGCTTCTTCTTTGGCCGCGAGAAACTCATACCTTCCATGTTTACGTCGATGGTCGAAGTTTTGAAGCGTGAAAACGTAGAGGCGCCAACATTTCTCTATTACCTCGAGCGCCACATTGAAGTGGATGGTGA
Organism: Bacteriovoracaceae bacterium; assembly: GCA_043771075.1. GTDB lineage: Bacteria > Bdellovibrionota > Bacteriovoracia > Bacteriovoracales > Bacteriovoracaceae > Peredibacter. The sequence continues at coordinate 5,802 of JAYVHR010000149.1, read as the reverse complement.
AGAACACGGGCCACTAGCGATGAAATGCCTTTCTGAGCTGATCCAAAAGGATAAGGCCAGAGAGACGATGGCGATGAATGCCGGGATTAATTCACTTTATCTCAGGAAGAAACTCTGGGACGAATGTCTGCGGACGATGCCGTAAGGAAATAACTGCTTCCTCGATCCATTTTTGTCACACAATAATCTCTCGATAGTTTCAGGTATCTACAAAAAGATGAATATCCATCAGGAGTAAACATTTTCTTCCCGGTATGTTTCTGTTCATTAAAAACAACATATCTCACAGCATTTTTTGTTTCCTGTACCGACTTCAAAACATGCAGATGATAACGCTGTAATTGAACTTTCCCTTTGGCGAGACCCTTTGCCATTGTGACAGTCAGAGACCTCATCCCACTCTCAAGAGTTTTCTTGTTTCCCGTCTCAATGATGAAATGAATATGATTACTTTGTACCGAATAGTGAATGATCCGGAGTCCTTTCCTTCTGCTGTTGAAAATTGCCCTTTTCAAGATGCGAAGGAAGTCTTTGTTCCGGATGGAAATGCGGTATTTAAGATTAATATGGGCCGGAAGCCTGGAAGAGATCTTTTCGCGGCTTCGGTGCGAAACACCTTTGGAATGAAGACGTTTTCTTCCGGATCCTGATCTTCTGCCGCCCCAGCGGCCTTTGTTCAAATCGAGTTTTAATTGTTTCATATCACCCCTCTTGAAAGGGGCGATTCTGAATCAGAGGATTTAAGAGGTCAGTTGATATTTAAAGGAATAGGAATTTGTTTCGAATTCAGAATCACCAGTCAGCTCCGAATTCAACAACGAGAGTATTGGCAAGTGCAGTCCATCCTGCAAAATTCTTAACCGGTTTTGATCCCAGCTGAATTCTCTTCCAGAGGTTTCCTTTCTTACGGTGAAGTTCTTTGATGTCGTATCTTTCCGGATCATAGAATTCGTAAAAATCTTTTCTCACTTTCCACGTTTCAAATACGCCGCCGGAAATTTTCCGGGCCAGCATTGCTGCTTCGTCATGATAGCCGTAACGGTCAACACCCAGGACTCCGAAATAGGCCATGTTGATCCACACAGGACCGCGCCACATGTCTTTCACGAAGGATGGATCTGAGCGTGAAACGGAAGGGAAGGGGATTTTTGTGTTGTACTTCAATGGATCTAAGGCGCGTTCGATTAATCTCCTGGCCTGATAAGGATCGGGAACGCCGGCCGCGAGTGGAGTGAAGTTCGATACGGTGTCGAATCTTACGAAAGTGTTCTTACGGTAATCCCAGTCATAGTAAGTCCCGTCAGCTTCATCCCAGAGCTTTGCATTCATAACTAATTTCAGGTGCGCATATTCCGAAGCAAAAGTTTTCGCTTCATCGGGGAGACCCAATGTTGAAGCGATTTTTTCAAGAGATTCCATTCCCTGGGCCATGTAAGAGGCCATATCGACGGAAGCAAGTTTGGTTGTGTCGTCCATCCATGATTCACTTCGATTGGTGAAGCGGGGCGAGTTATCGATCCCGGATTCGTAAGGATGCTTCCAGAAATAAAGTCCATCGGGATGGCGGCGATTTAATTTTAACCATTCGTGATAGCGCTTGAGTCCCGGATACACTTCCCGCAGGAACTGTACGTCACCGGATTTTTCAAAAATTCTCCAGGTAGTCCACGCGATGATCGGTGGTTGGGAGTCAGAGTAAGCATAGGGCTTGATCAGAATTTCCAGAACCGCGTGATGAAGCATGCCGGACTTTTCCTGGAACTTTAGTAAATAGCGGATGAGCTCCTGGGCAATTTTTGGATCCCAATACATCCAGGCCTGCGCGATGAAGGCCGTATCCCAGAGATAGGCGGCAATGTATTTGGGAGACGGATGCGAACGGTATCCGCGGAAAAAACGATTCGGAGTTTTGAGGTTCTTACAAAGCTGAGCATAGAGAGCAGTGTAGGCCTCAGTCCAGCCAGCTTCGCGCGATACTTCCGCCGGATAAGCGGGATAAGGAGCCGCTACACCTTTGTGAGAACAGAGTTCACTGGCATAAAGAGAAGTCGTAAAGAGGAAGAAGAACAAAAAATTGAAAGTTTTCATCTCCCAATTTTTTAATAGAAGGAATTAACTGGAAAGCCTTTTAAGGCCGAGTAGTTTGGTACGTTTTTAAGAACTCGCGGACCGGGTCGATTTTCATGATCGCTTCGCCACCATCCTGCATGCGGTAAACCTGTGAGGAAAAACAGCTGGTCTGTTCATTTTCCAGGTAGTCCTCGTTTCCGAAGGAGAGAACACCTTCAAGAAATCCCAATTGCGCGTTAAATACACCTGAGCCGGAGTTTCCAGTGTAAGCGTCAACGTTACTCATCAGGATGTTTCCGTTTTTGATGGAAGTGATCCAGGCATCGTCAGCGATCTTGGTCGGAAGACCCCGCGGGTGGCCGATAAGAACGAGGCTGGTATTCACTCCCGCTATTCCTGCCTGGCGAAGAGCTACTGGGGTGTGGCCCTTCACAATACGATCAAGTTTTACGACGGCGAAGTCTCTTCCGTTTTTAATATCAAAGTCGCGGAAAACGATTTCTTTGCATTTGTAGATTTCTTTATTTTTAATTTTATACTTTCCGTTTCTCGATTCATTGAAGCCGAACACCCACGAGGCATGCTGGCAGATGGAAGCGTTGTTGTAGCAGTGAGCTGCCGTGAGCATGAGATCAGGACCGATCAATGTGCCGGAGCATACCGAAGCGGCTGGCTGGTCACGATATCTTTCTGAGGCACAAACACCATCCTGTTGCTCAAGCGTCGGAGCATCGATCCGGTGAGAGCTCCCTTCTTTAATCATGAAACTATTCACGATCAGTGCGGCGGTAGAATCAGCGAGTTTCTGGTGCGCTCTCGAAGAGCGGGTGACTTCCTGACGGTTATCATCGCCGTAAATGCTGAGGAGGCTATCAATAGTCACTTCAGCGTGGAGGCCCATGGAAAAAAGAATGATGAAAAGGGTCGAACAATTTTTCATCTTACATCCTGCAATTTTTCGTGATGAGGAATTCGTCGACTTCATCAATCCGGACAGCTTCCAGGTTGTTTTCCTGGAAATATTTAAGAATCATCGCTGTTCCCTGGGCGGAACTTTCCTGGATATCATGCTGGAGAACAACTCCGCCGCCGGCCGGGTCCGTGATCGTCTTCACGACTTTAAGAATTTTTCCGTTCACTGTTTTATAAGTGACGTAGCGTCCGCCTTCCTGGAAGGCCCTGTAGTTGGCGAGAACTTCCTGAGCAGTTATACCCGGAATCCAGTCACCCGAATCATGGTCCCAGAAGGTAAAGTGAATGCAGTTTTCACCCATGAGTTCCCGGGAAATTTCTTTCAGAGTGTTCAGGTGATGATGATCAGATCTTCCGCCGTAAACAGCGTAAGGAAAACGATAATAGGGTTTTGTCAGTTCATGGCCCGCGCGCTTGTACCATCTCGCGAGATCGATAAAAGATTGCTTCACGCGAGCTTTCCAGACATCCTTCGGAATTTTGTCCGAGTTATCGTGGAACAGACCGTGCGAACCTACGATATGGCCTTCGTCGAGCATGCGCTTAATGAGGGGGAAAGTGGATTCAGTAATGTTTGAAGTAATGACGAGAAAAAGTGCTTTGGCATTGTAGGCCTTGAGCGTATCAAGAATTCTCGGAGTTCTCGTCGGATGCGGGCCATCGTCAAAAGTGAGAGCGTATTTTCCGGTGTGATGGAGCGATGGAGCACCATACTGAGTGTACCCGCGATCACCTGACGTATAAGTCCTGTCTTCCGGGTAATGAAAGTAAGCGGAAGCAGTAAGCGACGAGAGCATGAGGGTAGCAATCAGAAATAAGTTTTTCATGAGGGCGATTTTCTCCTTTTTTCGCTTATTTCTCGAGGGAGAATGAAACATGTTCTCCTGGTGTCTAAAACTTAGACAGTGACCTCAAGAAATGCCGCTGTTTTCCGATAGCATTAGCATGAGACGTGAGTTTCTTTTTCTCCTCATCTTTTCCCTCTCTTTCTCCACTGGACTATTGGAAAAAACGAACCGTTTCCGCGGACTTGCGAGTTCCTGGAATATCATTCCGTCCCAAAGTCTCGCGGGTCTCTACTATCTCTTCAAGGGATATTCCGTCGATCCTGAGCATGGCCTTGTCCGGGTTTCAGGACCAGTGGTAGTCCTGACCAACGGAGAGAAATTCGGGGCCAAGGTTCACTCAGAAGGTTTTACTGCCGAAGTTCTCGATGAGGATTTTGAGGAAGAAACGGAGCTGGCCCTTTCGGTTTTTGAGTCCACGACAAGGCTCGGGACTAAAGTCGGAACAGCCTTTCTGGTGGGAAAAAATCTCGTTCTTACCAACCGTCATGTGATGAACTACACCGGAAAAGACCGGAAGTGGGAATGCGGAAAATTCTCGATTAAGCTCAATTCGTCGGATGAGAAAGTGGGCTGCCGCAAGGTCCGCTTCTGCAGTCCGAAATATGATTACTGTGTTGTGGAAATGAATAATCTTCTCGCTGGTACATATCTCGGTGATGTGGCCCGACCTCTGAGACTGGCCCATCGGGTGAAAAGTGATCGTGACATTCGTCTTTTACATATCGGTAACGCCGGCGGAATGGGCATTCAGGCCTCCCATGGCCAGGGCCTCATGGTTGATGGCGGAGAGTTTGTGCATTTCGCCCCTACGCTTGGTGGTTCTTCCGGGGCGCCGATATTTAATGAAAGAAGGGAGGTCATCGGAATGAACAGCCGCGGCTCGGAAGATCTGGGCGACTACTCTCACAATCGCGGAGTCCTCACGGAAACGATTGGTAACGAGCTTAAGAAAACTCATCCTTATACGTTTAAAGAGATAAAAAGCTTTAGAACCGGTCGCGCAGGAAAGGCCCGGATCACAACTCCTCCCTAATTTCTTGTTTTCGTGATCCATCATATTTAGAATCTGAGAAATGCGTCTCTTCCTTCATCTTGTATTATCCGTCTGCATTTTTTTCGGATCCCTTTGGGGACTTCTTATCATTTGGGGCAATCTTTCGCGTCCTGATACTTACGTTCAGCTTACTGTGCTGAAAAGAGGGGGCGATGTCAGGGCCCCTCTGGTGTCACAAATTTCCCTGATGCCACCTGACTCCGAAATCCGACATGACGTCCAAACCGGCAATGGAAAAATTTCTTCAACTTATCAGATTAATGGTTATGGTTTGCGTGAAAGCGATAATGGGAATGCCGCAAAAAAATCCCACCTGCTTTTAAGTGGATGCTCATTCATTTTTGGCGACGAACTTCCTTTGGAAGAAACCGTTTCAGATATTCTCGGGAAAGTTCATCCGGAAATGAATGTCAGAAACCTGGGCTTTCATGGGGGTGGCCTGAATACTGCACTTCGGATGTTTGAATTAATTCCCCTCCGGGAAATTGCTCCCGAAGAGAAGGGAATCTTCATTTATAATTTTATTCACCTTCATTATTCACGCTTCTTTTTCCATCCGTCTTATCTTTCGTGGGCACCACCTCTTCATCCGGCCTACAAGTTCCGTGATGGTGAGCTTATTTCTTCAGGCCATCTCAGGGATTATTTTATGTATCAAATGGTCAGTTCGCTACCTTCAAAACTGATACATTTTCTTCGTAATGCCAAACAGGGGGTTGATTACCCGGATAATCAGATTGATGAATTTGCTGATGGGGTATTTCTTTTGAAAAAGCGTTATTTGCGAATATATCCTAAGGGAAGATTCATTTGGCTCATTGATCCACAGTTTCCCTTGCCGGACTGGATGGAGAAGAA
>JAYVHR010000148.1:0-3369 GCA_043771075.1 Bacteriovoracaceae bacterium | reverse complement strand
CCGAGAAGTTTTGCCTGAGAGCCAACAGAGATATTTTTTGAGTCGAAGGAAAAGTTTTAAATGGAATCAATCCAGCTTCTGAATACGGCCATCTGTCTTTCTTCATCCAATCCTGTCTGTAGAAAGAATTCCACACGATCACGCGGTCAGAAAGAACGCAACCTGTGAAACCGAAGTTTTTCTGGATTGTTTCACGCTGGCCCACAGTGAGGCGGTCCCATGAGGACTTATTGATCACGAGGTTAAGGGAAAGATTTTTTCCCATGTCCATCACAGCTTCAACATCAAAGATCGTGTTGAAGAAAGAGGCCTCTTTTCCGAGCTTGTCGAATGAGGGAGTAAAGCGAAGTCCGTTGCGCACGAAAGTGCGGTCAAAACGGAAAGGCTTCTGCTCGATCATGCGGGCAACATCGTGAGTAACGGCTTCCAGGTCACAGAGTGAGAAGAAAGTCTGGAAAGTGTTCTTGTATGACCAGAAGAGAGAGAGAACTGAGTACTCTCTTTCAGAGATCTTCCCGGCATATGTTGTCGCGTATTCGCGTGGAGTGATATCAACGAGCGCAGTCGTTGAAACTTTCTCTGCTTTATAAGCACGAAGGTCACGGAGGACAGAGTAGTAATCAGAGATGAGTGATGCTGAGTAATCTGCAATCGCCTCATGATTTGTACCGTACTGGCTACCAGTGAGGAACTGGTACAAGTCACGAAGAGTCGCTGTCACTTTCTGATTCGCGTACTGAGGACACTCAATGAGGCCGGTACAGAGATTAATGAGCCAGTCATTATTCATGTACATCCATTGACAATCTTTTACCGTCTGAGCTTCACCCGAGAAAGTGACGAAAACTTTATTCTCGAAGAAGTTATACTCTGCTGATGTGAAGTGAGTGTGAGCTTTCACGCAAGCTGCTTCTTCAAAACGGTTATTCATCACGATGAGAGTTTTTGTCGCGACATCAGTGATAACCATATCAGCACCCGGATAAGTACGGGTCATTGTACGGTCAATGAAAGCATTGGCAAAAGTTGCTGATTGAAGAACAACCGGATTCATTCCTGTGTAGAACTTCGATCCTTTGAAGGTCTTAGAAGCATCACCGTACTGGCCGTGAACCATAGTCCAGGCATTGATCATGAACTCGCGGAGGAATGTGTCCTTGAGACCATGCGAGCCGCGTGGGTCAAGAAGCCAGCCAAACGTGTACATGTTCTCAGCTTCGTTGATACCCGTTGTACCGAGGAAGTTTTCAAAGTTCTGAGTTACTGCGAGTGTTCTGAAACGCGTGTCTGTTACCAGTTCGTTCAGAGACTCATAAAAATTAGTCGTCATTGTCTCACTCCTTGAGAATTAAAAATAAGTCTCTATTCTAGGTGCGGGTAAAATTTGGTGGGGGAAATAAGTCTGACTTGCGGAAATAGTCTCAACCCGTATGACGTGCAAGAAATCCTTACACCTGAGTCTCCGAGTTCTCTGGTCGGGAAGGCACACTGCTTGATGAAGTGTTGCCTGAAATGGCCAAGAATATGCTCTACTCTGTGCTGAAGAAAGCAGAATAAGATTTAAAGAGGTGGCCAATTGCATTGGAGTAAAAAATCCCAGGATATTCTCCAGCAGCTGAACAGCCATCCCGAGACCGGCCTGTCGGAAAATGCCTATCAGTCAGCAAGAAAAATCCATGGCCCCAATTCGCTCACGGAAAAGAAACGAGTGGGTCATCTCACAATATTTTTCAAACAGTTCCGCAATCCTATGACCTATCTGCTATTTCTTGCTGCAGGAGTCTCTTTCTTTCTGAAAGAAAGAATAGATGCCATGGCGATATTTGCCATTGTCATTCTTAACGGTATTGTTGGTTTTATCCAGGAGTCCAAGGCCGAAGCATCGATCGCTGCCTTAAAGAGTCTTACCACTCCCAAGGCAAAGGTCATCAGGGAAGGACAAGTATCCGTCGTTGACTCGAGTGAAATAGTGCCGGGAGACCTTCTTACACTTGAGGCCGGCGACTATATTGTTGCTGACTCTGTGGTCATCAATGGCTTTCAGCTGGCGGCAGACGAGGCGATTCTGACTGGTGAATCAATGCCGGTTGAAAAGTTTGCGGGAGAAGTCTCGCTTGAATCAATTCTGGGTGAGCGAACCAACATGCTTCATTCCGGAACGGCCCTCACCACCGGTTCCGGCAAGGCCATCGTCGTGAGCACCGGAATGAACACTCAGATCGGAAAGATCGCTGGTCTCCTGGAAAGCACCAAATCAGAAAGCACTCCCCTTCAGAATAAGATTGCGGCAGTCAGTAACAAGCTTCTGATTCTTGGTCTTGCCGTCATGGTCTGTGTGGGAGTCATGGGTTATTTTAAAGGACATACATGGCTTGAAATTTTCATGTTATCGATAAGCCTCGCAGTAGCTGCAATCCCTGAGGGACTTCCGACGATAGTAACCCTTGCGCTGGCACTTGCCGTAAGAAGGATGAGTCGTAGAAATGCGATCGTGCGAAAAATGTCGGCGGTGGAGACTCTCGGCTCAACTGATGTCATCTGCACTGACAAAACCGGAACCCTTACCACCGGCAATATGATGGTAAGGCAAATGTTTATTCCGAAGGCGGATTTAAAAAATGAATTCGAGCTCGCCGCAGTTGCTTGCAATAATGCCTCCCTCGATAACGGCGGCTCAGGCGATCCGACAGAAATTGCTCTTCTCCGGATGGCCCCTCCCGAGGTTAAGGCTCCGGTCCGGCTTCATGAATGGAGCTTTGAAAGTAAGAGAAAACGAATGAGTGTCGCTGTAAAGTTGCAGGATCAAGTAAAGCTCTTTTGCAAGGGTGCGCCTGAATCCTTAATTCCTCTCTGCCAATTTTCTCAGGAAGAAAAGGTAGAAGTAGAAAAGGTGATGAAGGAGTATTCGATGCAAGGTCATCGCACTCTGGCACTTGCATCAAAGGTCCTTCCGGATCTTGATCTGAAAAATCCGCCGTCAGACCCTGAGGTAGAAAAAGATTTTCAATTCCTGGGACTTGTTGCTATCGCTGATCCCCCAAAGGAAGAAACAATTCCCACCATCGCTATCTGCCGAGCCTCCGGAATAAAAGTGATCATGATTACCGGAGATCATCCGTTGACTGCAGAGGCCATCGCTTTGGAGCTTGGGATTATCGATCAGAAGAAACCAGGTCTGGTTATGACCGGATCAGAACTTGATGCACTAGCTGAGCAGGAACTGAAGCAGCGGTGTGAAGAGGTTCTGGTTTATGCGCGTGTGAGTCCGGAACACAAGCTCAGGATAGTGGAAGCTTTACAGAAAAATGGTCATACCGTGGCAATGACCGGAGATGGAGTGAATGATTCCCCTGCCCTGAAAAAAGCTTC
>JAYVHR010000147.1:0-4231 GCA_043771075.1 Bacteriovoracaceae bacterium | reverse complement strand
ATCTAAAATCCTTCCCTTTTGTGGGTAAAATTATTCGCCTAAAACGGATTGTTTAAATTGTTCAAGTTGGTTGTCCAGAGATGCATCCAGCTGGAGATCCTCTACCGTTACTTTGTAACCAGCAGAAAGATTCGGGTTCTGAATGTATTCAAGATGTGGATCCCGACCGAGTTTCCCCTTCAGGAAAGTTTCGATCTTCATCTTGAAAGCAGGATCAATTTCAGCATTATTGCCTTCGATCGTTCCTTTCATGAAGCCACGGCGCTCGTCATCCATCACGATCACTTCTTTAAAAATGAGCGGGAGTATTCCGATTCTTTTTTCATCGATCAGATAGCGAACCGTCTCAACAGTAATCTGAGAAAGATTGATCTTCTTGGCCACTTCGCCGAAAACCGCTTTCTTTTCGTCCATCGTGAAGAGCTCGAGGAACAAAATGTTCTCGAGGTCATTCGACTTATTGATTACTTCTGTGAGTTTTGTCAGTTCATCCGCAATATTGATTTTATTCTCATCACCAAGTTGAAGAAGAGACTGAGCGTAAACACGCGCAACAGCTTGCTCTCTCATTATTTAAGTCCTTGAAGAAGCTTATTAGAGGCTTTGCTCTGATAATCTTTATTGGTTTTGATGGTAGTTTTAGTCTTCGCGATAACCTGGTTCAGAAGATCTGCATTGAGTTCATCCATGATTGATTTCTTATCGGCCGCAATCTTGGAGGACGCATCCGTCTTCAGTTTCTGAATCTTGTCTTCTGTTTCTTTAGCGAGATTCTTTTCGAAAATCTTCACGTCTGACTCAGACTGGTCAGCGAGGTTTTTCATTTCAGTAGAAAGATTCGTGATCTTTCTCTGCTCATTCTCGAGCATCATCTGAGCTTCTTTAGACTTCAAGCTCGCGCGCTCAATTGTATTGGTGATTTCTTCCGCTTTCTTGGTGAATGAATCATTCAGTGGTTTTTTGAGTTTCCAAACCAGGAAACCAACCAGGATCGCAACGTTCACTGCCGGAGCAATGAGATCAGAAGCTGAACCGTGGTGGGCGCCATTGCCAGAAGCAAGAGCGGCCGAAGAAACGAGGAACGCGTATGTCGCAATAAAACGCATAGTAATCCTTATTGGAGAATCTTATTAACAAGTGACTGCGCGAGAGAATCGGCTTCAGCCATATACTTTTCGCGATTGCCGGAAACTTCATTGGCGAATGTGTTTCTTGAAGAATCAACGTGAGCACCGACTTCTTTCTCGGCTTGCTTGTATTGATCCGTAAATTTCTGCGTGATCTTTTGTTTCTTCTCAGTCGACTCTTTAAGAGTCTTGCGCTGAGTTTCGTCGATCTTCGTTTTGTACTCCGCCTTCATGCGGGAAACTTTTTCTACTGTTTCATCTGCAGCGCTTTCAAGTTTCACAGTCTTTTCTTCGCGGGTTTCGAGAACTTCCTGAAGACGACCTAAAAACAGAAATTGAGCGAGGATAAATACAAGACAGACGATAATAAACTGGGGGGCGAGAGACGAATCCACACCTAGCTGTGTGAAAATGGCCTGTACGGTTTCCATTTTTTATACCTTAATGAAGCGATTTTAATTGCAGTAATTTTTAAGCTTTAGGGGGATTTCCGTCAAGGACTTACAGGGCTATTTTTTGTCTTTCATTTTCGTTATTCCGTGGAAGATAACGCCTTCTTCGACAATGAGACTCGGACTTGTGACAGTTCCCTCGAAACGCGCTGGGCGTCTAATCTCTACGCGGGATGAAGCTTTGATGGTCCCTTTCACGGAACCCGAGATAATAACAATATTGGCGTTGATGTCAGCATTGATAACAGCACCCTCGGAGATAATGAGGGTGTCGTTGGAAAAAATACTGCCAGTGACGAATCCAGCGATACGAACAGTGCCGCTAAAGGACAGATTTCCTTCAAATTTGCAGCCTTCTTCGATGATGGCGCAAATATCATTCTTGCGGGCCAAAGGTCCTCCAGGACGCGGATTATTTCATCAGATAAGAAAATATATCATTGAATTCAGCTTCGTTGCTAAATTTGATCGTGATTTCCCCGGCACCATTTTTCTTGGACTTCAAATTGAAATGGTAACCAGTTTTCTGCTCAAGCTTATTTCTTAGCTGAGTGTACTGCTCTGCGATGAATTTGTTTACTGTTCCGGGCTTTTTAGTCGGCTTCTTGGAATTCTTGGCCAGCTCTTCCAGTTCACGGACAGAAAGATTTTTCGCGATCACTTCGTTAGTCAGGCGCTTCACAATTTCGTCATCGTTAATTGCACAAAGAACTTTGGCGTGACCAAATGAGAGCATGTCTTTCTGGAGAGACACGATGACTTCTTTGGGAAGTTTCAGGATGCGGAGGAAGTTGGCGATTGTTGAACGCTCTTTCCCGATCTTCTTGGCGACTTCTTCCTGGGTGAGTTCAAACTCATTCATCAGCTGAAAATAAGCGAGAGATTCCTCCACGCAGTTGAGATCCGCGCGCTGAACGTTTTCAATGATCGACATGACCATGGCTTCACGTTTAGTGGCGCGCTTAATGATAACCGGGAGCTTAGTGAGACCAGCGAGTTTTGAAGCGCGGAAGCGTCTTTCGCCCGCTACGATTTCGAACATGCCGTCTTTTTCAATCACGATGAGCGGCTGGATCACACCATTCTCTTTAATAGACTCAGAAAGCTCGAGGAGATCTTTCTCTTTGAAGATTTTTCTTGGCTGGCCCTTGTTGGCCACGAGTTTTTCCACATCCACCAGCATGGGCTGAGTTTCAATGCGTGTTTCAATCCGTGGTTCTATGGGGGCAGATGGACCATCAGTGTGGAGGCCCGGGTGTCCACCGAGGAGAGCTGCCATACCTTTACCAAGCTGTGGTTTATTCTTTTGCATACTCATCGCTCCTATTGATTAACCTGATAGTCTTCGAATTTGGGAATTTGTGAATTGAGAGGCATCTTGGTCTGGGCCGTTTCAGGCTTTTTCTCAGACTTTAAAATGATCTCGCGGGCAAGAGAAAGATAAGCTTCACTCCCCTTAGATGTGATGTCGTAAAGAATGATCGGCTTACCGAAGCTGGTGCACTCAGAAAGTTTTACGTTTCTTGGAATGATCGATTTCAGAATATCATCTTTAAAATGAGTCATGAGATCGTTGGCCACGAGCTTACAAAGATTGTTTCTTGAATCGTACATCGTGAGGAGAATTCCCTCGAGAGCGAGCTTCGGATTAAGAGACGCTCGAATCAGTCGAACCGTGTTCAACAACTGAGCAAGACCTTCCATCGCGAGATACTCAGTCTGCATCGGAATCAAATATGATTGGGCTGCAGAAAGTGCGTTCACCGTAAGAAGATTCAACGACGGAGCACAGTCGATAATAATGTAATCATACTTGTGTGAGATTGCTTCAAGAGCCGTCTTCAATTTTGATTCGCGGGCAAACATATGTACCAGTTCAAGTTCTGCACCTACGAGATCATTGTTAGAAGGACACACTTCCAGAAGTGGAAGCTCAGTCGAGTAGATGCAATTTTCAAAACTCTCTTCATTAATAAGAGCGTGATAAACATTGGCCTTCGAGAAGGTTTCTTTATCGATTCCCAGGCATGAACTCGCATTGCCCTGAGGATCCAAATCGATTAAAAGAGTTCTTTTTTCTGCTGCGGCGAGGCATGCACTTAAGTTGACAGAAGTAGTCGTCTTTCCAACGCCACCTTTCTGGTTTGCAATCGCAATGATTTTAGCCATTTAGTCCCTGCTGAGATTGTTTGAGAGATGTAAAAATTAGAGAAAATCCGAGAGTTTGACAAGGAATTTAGGAGTTCCACGTGGAACATTCTTCGAACTAAAACTTACAAGGAAACGCTGCTGTGTGCCGGGAACTTCAATCTGTTGATTTTCGCGGAGTTGCCAGCCCGGAAGTTTGATTAGTGACTTCTCTTCTAGCTCTAAAAAGTTGGGCCCTTTGTAGAAAAAAACCGAGACATCTTTATTTCTTTGAATAGCGGGAAGATAATCCGCGACGGTTCCCACGGCCTTGAATGTTAACGTGGCGGGCCGGTCAAAATAAAAATCTTCCAGCCTCGAATGCACAAGAGTCACATTGGTGAGACCCAGTTCTTCGGCAATTAATTTCACAGCATCGACCTTCTTCCGCTTGCTCTCGACTCCGACAAATTTTACATCGGGCAGAAGCTTTGCCAGGGGAAGAATCGGAAAGCCGCCACCAAA
>JAYVHR010000146.1:0-3484 GCA_043771075.1 Bacteriovoracaceae bacterium | reverse complement strand
CTTTCGCAGGATGAAGATCATGTTCTTGAGAGAATCGTGAAACAGGCCGAAGGAAAAGTGAAAGAGATCCAGCGGATTCTGAAAGAGAAGGGGACTCCTCTTGACTGGATTGTGGTGGATCTTCCGAAGAAGAACATTGTCTTCGTAAAATCTCGCAAGAAACTGGTTAAGTCGAAAACGAATGAAAATCTCCTGCTAGAAAGAGACCCGGCGAAGATTCTCATGGATAACGGTGATGTGAAGCTTCTCTCGGATGTGGAAAACTCCATCATCAGTGACCTGCAGAGCAAATTTAACTTCGTGCCGAACGTCTATTGTTCAGATTCAGCGTATGAACTTCTCGAGAGGGAAGGCGTGATGTCCTAGCAAAACAGTCGGATTATCCGACTTCTTTACTTTCTCTTGGCCCTCTCGGTACAATGTTTGCATTATGTTAAATCAGGTTCCAAGAGGGGACCTTTTGCTTAAAGGCAGGTTTCACGGATGTTAACCGGTCGAACACTTCCCAAAACGGGAACCAGAGCGAGTACAAATCCTCAGAATTATTTATTTCACCTCGATAATCTGTCGGTGGAATTCGGTGCACTTACTGCACTCAAAAACGTTCAGCTCACGATTTATCCTGGCGAAATTCTGTTCGTAACAGGACCATCTGGTGCCGGAAAGACCACTCTTTTGAGTGTGCTTGGTGGCCATATGGAACCAACCTCCGGAAAGGCCGTTCTTCCTCATATGAAGTCGTCCAAGCATTTCGTATCCACAGTCTTTCAGGACCTTCGCCTGATTCAGAAGAAATCCTGTGAAGAGAACCTCTTCATGGCGTATGACTCTTCGATGTATGACTCAAAAAATGATTTCTACCGGGAGATGCAGGATCTCGCGAAACTCCTGAATGTGTATGATCACCTTGATCGGAAGATCGATGATTGTAACGGAGGCCTTCGTCAGAAGGTTGCGATGATCAGAGCACTGTTGTGCAAGCCAACCGCACTTCTTGCGGATGAGCCGACCAGTTCTCTCGATAAAGAAAATTCCTATCGTCTCTTTGAGGTCTTGAATCACTACAACCACAAGAAGGGTCTTACTCTTGTGTGGGCGACTCATAACAAGGAACTCATCAAGCAGTTTCCTGGGAAGATCGCGCACCTTGATAACGGACGCCTGGTTTATTCGGGGCATGCATGTTTTATCTAAAAGAATTTTTCAAGTCGCTTGGTGAGTCTTACTTTCGCGGGACGAGCTTTGTGCTTTTCTCGTGTCTTCTCGCGTTTGCTCTTACCCACAGACCGTGGATTGCGAACACGATTGAGAGAATCACACCTGAAAGAATGGTAAACCCATATTTCGTCGCAGTCATGGACGGTTCAGTGAATGCTGAGGCCATCCGGAATGTGATGCAGAAAATCCCCGGAGTGACAGCTGTCACTTTCGCAGACGATGCTGATCGCCGCGAAAAAATCGATTCTCTCGTGAGAGATCTCGGTCCGGAATACTCGATTGATTCTTCTCTCATGAATTTCCAGTCACTCCGTTTTGTGATGAATCCAAGTCTTTCACGCGAGAGTCTTGATTTTATCCGTGGTCAGGTAGTAAAGGCCGGCGGCCAGTCGCATATGACAGCGACACCCATCCGCTATCCTGAAGTTGCTAGTGTGATGAACGCGCATCCTTTTTATCGTTTCCTCGGCAAGGCCGGCGATTGGGGAGTTGTTGGGATTCTCGCTCTTTTCTGGATCGTGAGTTACTGGCTTTGTTATGATTTATTCCGCTCGAGATCGTATCTCATCGAAAAATTCCAGAGACGGAAGCTCGTGGCCGCGAAAGCAATTGCTACAGGCCTTACGCTTATCGTAGTTATGTTCACGGCGATGGGTATTTATCACGACACATTGAAATTCTTTGATCTCGTTCTTCTCTTTATGGTGTTTTCAGTGTTCTGGACCTTCAGCATGCAGGAATGGAGATGGAAACCAACCCTATGAAGTTTATCGGACTTCTTCTTTTCCTTTCACTCAGCTCGTATGGTGCCATCAACAAGGCACCGGATCTTTCCCGCGCGCGTTCTGAAGTCATGGAAATGGGCGCCCGCCTTTCGACACTCGAAAAAGAAATCGGCTCAAAAAATAATCTCTATCTTTCCAGCATTACCCAGATAAAGCAGTTTGAAGGCGACATCGACGCCTATCGTTTGCGTCTCACTGATATCAGAAGAGAAGTTGCTGAAAGCCGCGAAGAGAATAAAAAAATCGTAAAGAGCTATCTCATGGAAGCTGATAACGAAGCGACTGAGCCATGGCAAAGACGCGTTCACATGAATCTTCTCAAAAAAGCGCAGGATAAGCTGAGAACCTCTGAGACAGAGCTCATCTCTTTTGAGAATAAGATTGTTGAGTTTGAAATCAAGCTCACTGATCTCAAGAAAAACGAAGAAGAGCTCGCTCTTGTAATCCGGGAACTCGAATCGCGCAAGAAAGTGGCGATGGAAAGTTACATGAGTCGGGTGAAGCAGAAGCGCGTGGCCGAAACCTCAGACACCCGTCATAAGATCGCAGAGCGGATTAAAATTGTTAAAAAAGAATTCAGTCAGGCACCGGTTGTTGAAGTCAGGGCCGATCGCATTTTCAATGCACCGGTTGAAGATTTCATGGCGCGCACTCCGTCTCCCAAAGGTGTGACATTCAAGTACCAGTCAGTTCAGCCTGTGAAGGCCGTGGGTGACGGGAAGATCGTCTTTGCCGGGGATCTCGCAAGCTATGGTCAGGTTGTGCTGATTGATCATGGAAATGATCTGAGAACAGTCCTTCTCGGGAAGATGTCGATCAAGGTGAAAAAGAATGATCCGGTGAAGTCCGGCGATGTGCTTGCCTATACGGTAAATGATTCTAAAGAAGCACAGAATCTCTACTTCGAAGTTCGCAAGAAAAACACCGCACAAAACACTATTTTGTGGTTAGAGCCGAATGGAGTGAGTAAAATCTAAGCCGATACCCATCGTCTTAGGAGACCTCATGTTCCCGCACATTCTGCTGGCCGCTTTCCTCTCATTTTCTGTTCTCGCACGCGATGATAAAAAAGATGAGAAAAAACCCGCACCAAAAATTACTGAAAACCGTTCGCGCTTTGAGCAGCTCGAGCTTTTCAATAAAGTGCTCTACCTCGTAGAGACTCAGTACTATCGTCCCGTCTCAACGGAAAAACTCATTGAAGGGGCCCTGAAGGGGATGATGGATACTCTTGATCCGCACTCGGCATTTCTCAATAAGGATTTTTTTGAGAAAATGCAGAATGATACTCAGGGGGAATTTGGCGGCCTGGGTCTGGAAGTGACACAGAAAGAAGGTGTGATCTACATCATCACTCCGATCGATGATACTCCGGCCTTCCGCGCAGGGATCAAGCCGAAAGATAAACTTGTTGAAATCAATCATGAAGCAGTTATCGGAATGTCTCTGGAACAGGCGACGGAAAAAATGCGCGGCAAAGT
>JAYVHR010000145.1:0-2660 GCA_043771075.1 Bacteriovoracaceae bacterium | reverse complement strand
GCAGACTCCGGAAGTCTGACCGTTTCTTCTTGCTTCAATCATGTCCCGCATAGAGACAACACCTTCATTATTACCCAGGCGAGCGTAGTCGTAACCCTGAAAGAGAATTCCACCCAATTGCGAAGAAAAAGCAATCTTCTGCTCAAAACTCAGATTTCTTCCGAGTTCACGGTAAGCACTAACAACTTCCTGATCACTTTGCGAATTGAAAACGATATCAATTCCCATTTTCATCGCGATGACTTCGCGGGGAATCTCAATGCCTTTCGAGTCTTTAAGATATTGCTGGAAGCCCTGTGCTTGTCCCCAGATTCCGCTGAAGACGACAGAGTTAATCGATGTTTCCTGATATTTGCGCCAGAGAAAAGTGTAGCCACCGTGAGGAGCGAGGACGACGTCCGCACTCGGGATCATTGTTTTCCCAAGAGATTCGAATTTCTGTTCTGGCCCGATGGTTCCAGTAGTCTCAATGGTGAATTTCCAGTCAGGCAGAGTGGTGTCTGCTTTAATGGCAAATGTCGTGAGCATCAGGAATCCTAGAAGATATTTCATCCCGGGATAGTATCAATGAGAGGCGAGGGAATCCCGTGACCGGGTAAGAAGGTATGAGTGTCCAGGGATTAGTCAGAGACTTAAATATTCAGGACGTTAGTAAACCGTTTCCACGAAATATTTCAGGATTTCTTCGAGCTCCCCTAGTCGAATGCGGACATTTTCCTTCTGAATGGGTTTCAGAGTAGGTAGGAATGCCTTGGTAATCTCGAGACTTCGGGTATCGGCGAGAGACTCTTTTTGATAGGCGATGAAGGCTTCCTGAATCATCTTTTCTTTTGTCTCCGCAGAGATTTCCTGCTCGAGAATTCCCTTGAAGTCAGTGTGAAGTTTTGATCTTCTCCCGGATCTGGTGACAATTTGCTCATCAAAAACTTTCTCATTATCCTTCAGGATTTTCTTCTGTTCATCAGTCACTGTTCCCAGAAGTGAGCGCACTCTGGATTCCACTTTCGTCAGCCTCTCTTTCCGGCCCTTCGTAAACAGATCATTATTTTCCTCCCGCAATTTCTGCAGGAATTCTTTCTGCTGTTTTTTATCGAAGACGGACATATGGCGGGCGAGAATTCTGGAGAAATCGGAAGCGATATCCAGATAGGCCGCTGAAAATTTTGGATACTGTTCGTCGATGCTTGCGGGACGCTCAAGATCGACCTTGCTGAGAATAGGGATGATCTGACGGGCCTTTTCTTTATGCTCGTTCAGGAATTTATCTATGTCCTTTGAGAGCACTTCTTCCTGCGAATCATACAGGGGCAGGCGTTTTTCCACCTGAGTTTCGATGTAAGTGTCGGCGTATTTCACCGCTACTTTCTTGGGCCCGCAGGAGGAAAGGAGTGTTAAACATAGGCAAAGAAGAATCTGGAGTTTCATAGGTCCACCTCATCATCAATGATAGAGAAGGCCACTCGCGTTAAACATCTCCTTTTCTTGTCAAAATCGTCCTGATTAAGGAAACTTGTCGGATGATTGATCAGAATTCATTCAGGTCCTGCATGGAATATAGGGAAATCCTCCGTATTCTTCAGAAAGCGACGGCGCTTCAGGATAATTTTTTATGGCAGTCTTTGGCGGTCGGGAAAAATATCGTCAAGATTCATCACTTTGAAATCGACTTCGTGACTCGCGGACTTCAGGTTTATTTCGACGGCACAAAATACAAACTCGACGCTAATCTTCCTCTTTTCATCAAACTCGATTATCGATCGAGCTTTTTTAAGGCGACGGAATTTCAACTTTCTCAGAACTCAGTAAACTTCCTCCTTCCGAAAGAAATGAAGACTCTCGAACTGAGATCAAATCCCCGCCACAAGTTCATAGAAAAAGACGAGAAGTATGTCTCTCTCAAACCATCGCTTCAGACGTCAGGCATGGATCTCGGCAATGAGATTCAGGTAAAAGTTTTTGATGTCTCTCCCTATGGTCTGGGGCTTCTCATCTCGGAGCAGAACCGCGCCTATATGAAGAACAACCGCATCCTCTGGATCACGCGGCTTCAGGATACAGATCTTCAGTATCCGATTCTCGCTGAGGTTGTGTATATCGCGACCGAAGTTGAACAGCATTACGGAAAGAAAAAAAGAGAACTCAAAGTGGGGCTCAAGCTCTCAGGGGTTTTTCCGCCAAGAATTTATCAGGATTTCCTGAACAACTAGGAACATTATGAAACTGATTCTCGCCATCATCCTTTTCTCTCAGTTTGCTTTTGCCCATGAAAGACTCACAGTCACAAAGGCCAACAAACTCGCGACTGCAGTATTCACAGGCCAGAAGAATCACCCCTGGCCGTTTCCACTTCTTTCCATCGGTCACAATATGCAGTCCTACCAGGACTACGGTGGATCTCCGTATTGGCACGACGGACTTGATATCCGTTCAAACATTGACCAGCCAATGTACGCTCCTGCCGGCGGAAAAGTCGTGAACATCCAGAACTACATCGTGGGTAACCCGATGTATTGGGAAGTGGCGATTCTTGATGACGAAGGTTTTGTCTGGAAGTTCCATCACGTTGCTAAGGAAACAATCACCAAAGAAATTCAGGACGCTTATCGCACCCGCGAAAAGATCAAAGCGGGAACACTTATCGGAAACGTTGTCCGCTGGCC
>JAYVHR010000144.1:0-2569 GCA_043771075.1 Bacteriovoracaceae bacterium | reverse complement strand
TTCATGGTCCGCATTTCCGACATGGTCGTCGAAGATTATCGTTACGGATATCTCCTCTATATTGCCAAATCCATTGAGCGCACGACCACTTACCGTCCGGTCGCTGATATTAATGTGAACAAGTTTCCCTCCCCACCTCCGCTTCAGAATGAGGCCCTCTCAATTCTCGAGCAAGGCTACACCATGAATGAGACGGAGCTTGATTCGTCTCTTACAAAAAAACTCGCCCGGAAATTTAAAATAAAAAATGATGAGGAAAGAACTAAGCCCTCACTCTGGCTTGTGAACGAGAAAGGAGAAATTCTTTCGGCCAATAACCTCCAGGGTCTCCCCATTGAGTGGGACAAACTTCCCCGCCCGAAAAAGGTTCACGGTATTTCATCCAATGACGGAGTCTTATTTAATCCCAAGACCTTTATCATACGGCTTGATACGGATCCGAAGACCTATCTCATCTCCCACAACCAGAAGACTCTCTTCCAGGGACCATTTCTCTGGATTCAGGGAATGCATACTTTCACGACCGCAACACTTGCGATGTTTATTGCTCTTTCCATCCTCTTCTTTTATCTCCGGAGAAAATCCCGTGAGGCACGCGTAGTTCTCAATCGCCTCGAGCAGGGTGATCTCAAAGCGCGGTTTGAAATTCAACGGTTTGATGAATTCGGCAATCTCCTCGGGGATTTTAACCGGATGGCGGAACAGATCGAGCGACTCGTTCACAGGGTTTCGGAAACCGAATCCTCGCGCTCGCAATTGCTTCAGGAGCTGGGCCATGACCTCAGGACTCCGCTTACTTCTCTCAGTACATCGATAGAAACCCTCAATGTTCATGATAAGAATCTTGAAGAGGGAGATCGTCAGGAACTTTTCCAGATGATGACCTCGGACATTCATTATTTTAAGGAGCTTCTTGAAAAGCTCACGATTGTCGCCACCATTGAAGATCCACATTACAAGGCCACAACCGGAATCATCCATCTCGATGCGCTTCTCGATGCCGAGGTCAAGAACCGGCTTCTTTCTTCAGACAAAATCCGATGGAATCTTCAGCTCGGAGAATCTGATTCACCGTCTATCCTCGGGGATGAGCATCTCATCACCCGTCTCTTTAAAAACGCTTTTGATAATGCTTCCCGTTTTGCCCGCGAAACAATCAGCATTCACCTGACAGAAATCAAAAATTCTATCGAAGTACTGATAATGGATGATGGTCCGGGACTCTCACCTGAGGCGATTAAGGGCTTCGGTAGCCGACGTGAAAGAAGATCCATCAAGGATAAAAGCCACGAATTTTCACTCGGATTGGGATCGGTCATTATGAAGACGATTGCGGAAGCGCATGACGGGACAATTTCGATGGAAAATTTAAGCGGAAGGCAGGGGGCCTGCCTCCGCATCACATTCAGAAAAAACTAATTATAAAATTCTTTCGCCTTTTTGACGATCTCAATCAAAAAAGGACGAAGGCGAACCATCACATCACGTGACGTACCTTCTACAACCTGAGAGTGGTTATCCTTTTTATAGAGAAGCTGCTGGCCTCTGGCGTCCCAGTAGAGAGTCTCGTTGTCCGACATCGGCATGGCAATATCAGGAATGCCGTCACGGAACATCAGTGTGAGAAGACGGATATCCTTCTGCGCTTCTGTGGCCTCATGCTGGAGCATTTTCTCTTTTCTGATCTTAGCTTTCTTCATATCAAAAAGTTCATTCAATTCCTGATTGAGATCAGCTCTTTCTGTGGCAAGCGACATGGTGGATCCTCCTTGTGATAATCAAATTTCACATGGAAGAAAAATCCGGTCAAAGGAAGGATTTTTGTCCCTCCATAGTGTTTCCACAATCAGTTGAGTTCGAGGAAGAGATGAGTCCAGTAGACAGTACCGGAGGAAGAAGTTGCGGTGCCGAGACCGGAGTGAGTAATGCGGGGATTTTCAATGTTCGCGCGATGAGAAGTTGAGTTCATCCAGGAAGTGAATACTGCCGGCGCGTTCTTCTGCCCCATCGCCACGTTTTCAGCACAGAGATTTCCGCCACCCAGGGCGTCTCTGGCCTCAGAACAGCGTCCCGAAAATCCGGTGTGTCCGAAAGAGACAGACTTGTTTGCCATGGCCGCAGAATGCTCAGCTGCGATCAGAACCATCCGGTCGGAGTGAGCAATGGTACCAAGACCGATACTTATCCTGTGGTTGTTCACAAGTTTCATGAACTCGGTTGCGACAGTTTCATCCTGGAGTGGAATTGTATTATTTTCAGAGGCCGCTGAAGAAGAGGATCCTCCCTTGCCGTTGCAGGAAAGGAGGGTCATCAAAATGAAAAATGAAATTAACTTCTTCATAATTTAATTCTGCAGAATACTAAATTAGTCGTCAAAGAAGGCAAAAATGCTCTTCCCTGTTTACTCCACATAGAGCTAATTCGCTGATATTGTGGAAAGGTTGACATGTATATGATCATTCCCATCTTCTCATCATGGAAAAGAAACTCACAAGGACATTCTTATCTAAGCGGCCGACGGACAAAAACATCTTTATTGGTGTGTTCTCATTTCTTGTTCTTCTCGCCA
>JAYVHR010000143.1:0-3199 GCA_043771075.1 Bacteriovoracaceae bacterium | reverse complement strand
GAAATTAAAAAACGATGAGATGAGCATGGAGCTCGATGAGGTTTTTACCGACTCAGCTTCCGACATGAAACAAAAACCGAAATTACAAAGTATGGCGATGTTAGCGTCTCACGAAGACGAAGAAGCCGGAGTATCTATGAGTGACAATGATCAGGAACTTTCTCTCGATGACATGGAAGAACTGGAGATTTCTGAAACTCCTGATCTCCCGGCTGAATCTGCTGATGATGGTGGCCTGGATATGGAACTCGATTCCGGTCTTGATCTTGAACTCGGTAATGATTCTCTGGAATCACCTTCTGATGAGCCGATGGAAGGTCTCGGTGATCTTGATCTGGGTGATGCTCCGGAAATGTCCCTCGAGAAATCCAGTGTAAATATCGATCTCGGTGAAGATGAGGACGATCAATCCGGAATCAGTCTCGATGGCACGGCCTTGAACAATCTTGATTTCGGTCCGCTTGATGGCGACCTTTCTCCGGATGCCAAAGAAAAGCTCGCAGAAATCGATGCGATCATGGACGAAGATTCAAAAATCAATTTCGGAATTCCTAGTGACCTCAGTCTGATGGGAGACGATGAAGAAGATGGGATGACCGGTACCGGGAAACCCGATAGTAATGCCATCATGGCAGATGCTGATTCTCTTGATCTCGGCGGAATAGATGACAGTCTGATCGGCAGCGATGATGATGACAAAGAAATGAAGATTGATCTTGCTGCTGAAGGTTTTGATTTGGCAGATGTCGCCCCTGCTTCGGGTGATGATCACATCGACAGTGACCTTGATCAGCCTCTCGTTAGTGATGATATCGACCTCGCCAATCTCGATTTCGGGATGGAAATTTCACCAGAGGACGAAAAACCTGCTGTCGCTGTAGCTGCAAAAGAAGATAAAACTTCCACGAAGATCAAAAAACCTAAAAAAGAAGTTAAAGAAGAGAAAGAAGAGGGCCGGGTCGTTCATGTCGAAAGACCTATGGGCCAGGAACTCCGGGAAATATCGGGCGCTTATTCTGCCGAACTCGAACGTATGCAGGCGACTCTTTCCAATCTAAGAAGTGACCGTGAGGAACTTCTCGCACGGATTCAGACCATGGAAGAGGATAAGGTCCTTCATAGCCGTCAGACTCTGAGCATGCGCGCTGAGCTTGATGAGAAAAAAATCGAACTTTCAATTGTCCGGAAGAAACTCAATGAAGACATCTCTGAGCTGAAAGACCGTTTACGTCTGGAAGAAGAGCGTCGTCTTATTCTTGAGGAGAAGAACAGGATTCTTCGTGAAGAAGTGGAAAAAGCAACTCACCGGACCCGCATTGATGTGAAGAAAGTTCAGATGCGCGAGCGAGATCTTGAAGGAAAACTCGAATTACTCAAGGCCGATGCAGAAACCCAGATACGAAATCGGGATTTGAAAATCCTCGAGCTGAAGCGTAAGATCGACGCCATGGAATTTGATATGGAATCTATTCAGACTCAGGAGAAGCGTACAGTAGAATCCCGCTTTGAGCTGGAAGATAAACTGGAGAAGGCCATCAAGACTCTTCGTGGTGCGATTTCTGTCCTTGAAGATGAAACCGATAAGGGAGCTGCCCTCGATGCCCTTAAGAAAAATATTGATATGTAATGCCCAAAAAAAGTAACCAACTCGAAATCATCTGCATAGGTCTCGATTCATTCTCCATTGAAGCGATTAAAAAATCCTTCAGGGAAAATAAAGTCGAATATCATTTTTCCTACATTCAGGAAGTGTCTGATCTCGTTTCATTCGGAAAGCGCGAGGCAGATGCTGTTTTCTTCCAGTCAAATCGTCAGAGTCAGAAAACCATCGATGATATCCGCCGTATCCGTTATTTTATTCCTCGAGCAGCGATCACACTCCTGTCCCCGCGTCCCGACATTTACGGCATCGTCGGATCTTTCCGTGCAGGACTTTTTGATTTTTTAAGTCTTCCGGTAGATTCGAACGAAATCCGGACTGTGATTTACCGTTTGAAACTCCACGGAACAATCCAGAAAGGACAATGGAACCCGGAACGTGCGGTCCTTCATCTCTTCTCACGACCGGAGAGTTTCTCCTCGGTAAAAGACATTTCTCAGAGTCTCAATCAATACCTCAATCTCTTCTTTGATCGTGAGAAAGAACTTCGTTTTCATTCGGATGAAAAACGACTGCACTCTCTCCGCAATAAACTGAAACTCACCGAAAAACAGCTGGGCCGCATCCGTAAATTTCTTTCCGATGAAACTGGTCTCATCTTTGGTCTGCGCTACTGGAAAAATCGTTTCTACTTCCTCGTCAAAGACGGGTCAGGCGGCCTTTCCTATCTCGTAGTGAAAAATACCTCAGCTTATTCCATTAAAGAGATTCTTTCCGATTATCTCTCTAACGTACTCAAGACTTCCGTCACTATTCTCACAGAGTCACGTAAGCGTGAGGAAATGCGCCTTCTTTCATTTACTGATGAAATCACGGGCCTCTTCAATCAGCGTAAGCTCGTCGAAGACCTGGATCTCTACATTACCCGCTACCAGCATGACCGGAGCGGCTTTGGACTTCTGTTTGTGGATATCGATTACTTCAAGAATGTGAACGATCAATTCGGTCACGTCATTGGTTCTCAGATCCTGATCGACATGGCCAAGATTGTGAAGGGCCAGTTACGGAATACCGATCTTGTGTACCGTTACGGAGGGGATGAATTCATTGTCCTTCTTCCACGCACGACAATCACCGAATCGAAAATGATTGCTCTCCGCATTTCTGAAGCCGTGAAGGCCAATGAATTTGATATTGATCGTCCCGAGAAATATCGTCTTTCGCTTTCGATTGGAATTGCCGAGTACCCGACAGATGCTGAGACAGCGAAGTCCATCATCGAGTTCGCGGATAAGATGATGTATATGTCAAAGAAAAACGGACGGGGGAAAGTCTTCCACGTCTCCGAAGTCATCGCTTCGTGACAAAAAAAAGGGTCCCGAAGGACCCTTTAAAATTACTTCTTCTTAGAAACTTTCTTCTTAGTGGCGACTTTCTTCGCAATCACTTTCTTCGTGATAGCTTTTTTCGTAGTCGTTTTCTTCGCCGGAGCCTTCAAGCTCTTGGCAGACTTAACTAGCTTATCCAGTTTTGCCTGAAGAGAATTGAGTTCTTTCTTGTGGCTATCGAGGAATTTTTTTGCTTTCGCTTCAACTTCAG
>JAYVHR010000142.1:0-3044 GCA_043771075.1 Bacteriovoracaceae bacterium | reverse complement strand
ATGCGGATTATGAGCGGGTTTTGCGAGTTCCTTCACTGTCGAAGTGAGAAGACTGATGAGCTTGGAATTCTCCATGAACTTGATCACGGTTTTATTCGGATGAACGTTCACATCAATGGAATCAGCGGGAAGATTGAAGAAGGCAAGATAGTACCAGTCATCGTTTCCGAATGCAGAAAGGAGTGCCTGGCTTAATACCCGGTGAAGCTGTTTATCCAGGACAAAACGCTCATTGATATAAACATTCCTGATACTCACCGGTGCCTTGAACATGTCAGGAAGAAGGATCACTTTGACGGAATAATTCTCATAGAATCTTTCCTGGGTCACCAGACGATCTTTCCCCTTGGGAATGATCGTAAGTAGTCTTTCTTCGACGGTAGCTACAACCGGATAGATATCTTTTTCCTCATCATCAAACTTCAGATGAAATTCAATTTCCGGATGAGAGAGAACGAAGGAGTAAACAATGCTCCTGATATATTTTTTCTCCGCCTGCTGAGACTGGATAAACTTCAGGCGGGCCGGAGTGTTGAAGAATAGATCCTGGATGACGAGCTCTGTGCCTTTCTGGCCTTCTTTTCTGCGCCTCGAGTGAAGAATCGTTTCTCCGCCTTCAATTCTGAGTTCTGAACCTTCCGGATCGGCATCAGTAAAACTCAGACACTGAACTTTTGCTATCGCTGCAATACTCGCAAGAGCTTCGCCACGGAAGCCGAATGAATGGAGGCGATAAATATCTTCGAAGCGGGAAATCTTTGAAGTCGCGTGACGATGAAAGGCGAGGGGAAGATCATTCATCCGCATACCGTGACCATTGTCTTGAAGCCGGATGAGATCGAGGCCATTGTTTTTTACATGGAGATCGAGACGGGTGGATCCTGCATCGACAGCATTTTCCATAATCTCTTTAATCAGAGATCCCGGTCTTTCAATAACTTCTCCGGCCTTAATCTGATCGATCAGATGTTCGGGAAGGAGATCTATTTTAGGAGGAGTGTTCACTCTCTAAAGATACATTAACCTTTAAAGAAGTTCACCTGATTCCGGCCGCCTTCCTTGGACATGTAGACAGCTTTGTCCGCACGTTTAAAGAGGTCAGTACCAGTGTTAACACCCTGGCGGTAGTCAGCGATTCCGACAGAAGCCGTCACGGGGAGGCGTTTTCCATCGTACATGAATTCGTGCTTCTGGATGAGACTACGGAGGCGTTCCGCGATCTCGAAGCCCTGCTTCAGGTTTGTGTTCGGGAGAAGAATACAGAATTCCTCACCACCATATCTGGCGAAGATATCGCCCTGACGGATACCATGATCACGGATGATGTGTGACTTCTCTTTCAGAACATAGTCACCGGCATCATGTCCGTAGCCATCATTGAGTTTCTTGAAATGATCAAGATCGAAGATGATCAGAGTGAGCGGCTTACCGGTCACTTTGCTTTTTTTCACTTCTAGCTCAAGAGCGTTGTTGAAATAAGTTTTGTTATAGCACTTTGTGAGACCATCGGTGTGGGCCTCTTCAAGGAGCTTATCGTATGTCAGGCGCTCAGGATCTCCCTTAGGTAGAAACTTCAGCGCAACAGAGCCGATCTTTATCATGTCTCCGCGTTTGAGAATCAGCGGCTCAATGACTTTATTGTTGTTGAGATAGGTACCGTTCGCAGAAGCCAGATCAGTCAGGGTCACCTCAGCATCATCAACGCTGATGGTGAAATGCCGGCGGGAAATACCATGAAAATCGAGAGGAATGCTGCAGTCAGGATTTCTCCCGACAACTGTTTCACCAATCGGAAGATTATAAATCGATCCATTTAGCTCACCACCAACAACAAGCAGGCACGCAGGCTTTTGTTTCGCCTCATCATCGGCCGCGGCCAGTGCTTTCCGTATGTCAGTAATGACTACGGTGCTATTTTCGTCGCTCATGGAGACTCCGGGACAGTAAAAATATTATGCACTTATTCTAGGCCCCTATGACTTTTAGGGCAAGACGCGCGCAATGTCTTATCGACATTAGCTGTGGGATTTTAACCATGCATTGGCATATTTTTTACCGGACTCAACCCCAGGTTGATTGAAAGGATCTACCCCAAGGAGGTTGCCAAGCAAAACCGTCAGGCATTCGGAAAACAAAATGAGTTGTCCCAAGTATTGCTCTTTAAGGCTTGGAATTTTCATATGAACTACATGGCGCTTGTTTTCCTGAAGAGCTGTGAGGGTTCCTTCGAATTCTGCCTTCATCAATTGAGAAAGCTTAAAGGGCGCTAAAAGCTTAAATCCGCCTGCATCCACAGTATTTTTCATTGAGAAGTCAGCACCAAAATTCTCCACTTCAATCAGAAAAATAATTTTGTCGACGGGCCCTTCCATGAAAAGTTGCATCTGAGAATGCTGGTCAGTCGCTCCGTAGGCCGGAATAGGGGTGAGGCCCTTTCCTTCTTTACCCAAAGACTCCGCCCAAAGCTGGGTGAACCACGCCGAATATTCTTTGAGCAGAGACGAATAAGGCATCATTACTGTCTGGTTAACACCTTTGTCGTGAAGATCTTTTATCCAGAGACCAAGTTGATAAAAACTTTCCGCTATCTTCGGATCGAATAAATGCTTCTGAATATCCTGTGCACCTGTCAGAAGATCATGTGCATCGATGCCAGCAAAGAGGGCAGGGAATAAACCCACTGGAGTGAGGACAGAAAAACGTCCACCGATGTTCGATGGGATATCCAGCGTGCGGACATTCCATTCTTTAGCGAGTTTTCTCAGGTCACCCTTTTCCGGATCCGTGCAGAAAACAAAATAGTCTTTAAACTGCTCTTTTGTAATTCCGGATTTTTCCATCTCGTTGATCACGATCGCCATCGCGGCCACTGTTTCAGCGGTAGTGCCGGATTTTGAAACGACGTACACAAGAGCTTCCTTGAGATTTACTTTATCGAGACTTCTCTTCATGTCGTCGGGATCAATATTATTTAAAAAAACGAATTCAACACCACTCTGATAACCCAGAGCTTTTAACAGCATGTCGGGACCGAGTGCACTGCC
>JAYVHR010000141.1:0-8575 GCA_043771075.1 Bacteriovoracaceae bacterium | reverse complement strand
GACTCTCTGGTATAAGCTTCAACCTGACCATTTTCAGAAACACCGAGACGAAGAATATTTGGTGGAACAACAATACCCGGGAATACGCGGTGACCTGCGCGGGTGACAAGATTGCCCTGATTATCCACGTTGAAACTTCCGTCGCGTGTATATTTCAATTCACCGTTAGGGCCAATGATTCCGAAGAAGCCTTCTCCGTTCACCATCATGTCGTAAGGGTTGTTCGTCATCTGTGGGCTGCCTTGCGAGTGAATTCTTCTTGTGGCTGAAACTTTCGCACCAGAACCAACCTGGTGGCCGACGTTATATTCAGTCGAGCCGGAAGATTTACCGCCTGCTTCCTGGATTGTTTCATAGAGAAGATCGTCAAATTCAGTGCGTGCCTTTTTAAAGCCCGTTGTATTAATGTTCGCGATGTTGTTCGAGATAGTGTTTACGTTGGATTCCTGAGCGGCCATGCCGGTAGCGGATGTGTGTAAGGCCCTGATCATAGATCCCCCTGATTAAAATTTCCCGATATCATTGGCAGCTTTCCCTGATATCGAGTCATAGGCGTTTATTGCTTTCTGTATTGATTCAAAATGGCGGTGAGCTTTAATGAGCTCAGACATTTCTTCAATGGCATTTACGTTTGAACCTTCGAGAAAACCCTGATGAACCACAGTCTTAATATCGTTTCTCACGACATTGGCTTCATCCGGAGTGATGTAAAGTGAGTTTCCTTCTTTCCGGAGTGCATGTGAGTCCACAAATTCAACAACAGAGATTTTAGAAATGGGACCATTCTTGGTCACTACATCGCCTTCTCTGGTAATTGTGATTTTTTCATTCGTAGGTATACGGACAACTCTATCTTCTGGTTTTGGATAAGAAGAAAGTGAAGCGGGGTCACGCGTTCCGGCAGGAGCACCAGCGACAGCACTCAGGACTTTATATCCCTGATCAGTGACGAGTTCTCCTTCACGATTCATCGAGAAATTTCCCTTCCTGGTGAAACGGATTCCATTGGGAGTAAGGACTTCCATGAAGCCTTCACCCTGAAGACCGACATCCAGCGGATTACTTGTTGGCTGAAGCTGGCCTTGCTCGAAGATAGTGTAACTACCATCGACAGCTACCATGGAATTCTCTGCGCCTTGCGTGTGATAGAAATCTGCAGGAGAAAATTCATTACGCGGAATATCGATATCCTCCACACCTTTAGTAAGTGCGGTGAGGTGTTCTTTAAAGACAAGTTGATCTTTCTTGAAGCCAACGGTGTTAGCATTCGCAACGTTGTTAGCAATCGTTTCAACTTTACGTTGTTGTGCCACTTGGCCTGATAGTGGGACCCAGATGTTGCCCATGAGCTCCTTCTTCCTGATGGAGTGGACGATAGACTCGCCCGTAGGCAAATTTTAGCAACCCGGGTGACAGAATCCTAGCATGGGCAATTTACACCACCCGAGCTAAGCCGCTGATAACTTGTCGATGAGTGCTCACTGTGGGATGATCAGCATGACAAATTAGTGTCAAACGACCGACGGAAGTTCCAATGAGTGGGAAAAATAATACACATGACTTCGAAACTTCCTTAAAAGACCTCGAAAAAATTGTCCGAGAGCTCGAGTCAGGTGAAGTGAATCTGGATGAAAGTCTGAAGAAATTTGAAAAAGGCATCGAACTATATAAAGAGTGTCGCCAGACACTTCAAACTGCAGAAAAGAAAATTAAAATCCTGAGCGATAGCCTCAAAGAAATTGATTACAAAGAGTAATCTTCCCTAAATCCGGATTTCCCTTAAAATAGACCTAACTTTCGAACGAAGGATTGTCCTTGAAACGTCTTATTAAGACTCTCGCCGCTCTTGCGGTTCTTTGCCTGTTAGGTTTTGGTACATTGATTGGTATTTTCTTTTATATCTCGATGGATCTGCCTCAGATCAATTCGTTGAAAGATTACAATCCTCCGATGAATTCAAAAATTCTTTCCCGTGACGGGGAAGTCCTCCTGGATATTGGTATCGAAACTCGCGATGTCGTTCCGTTCGATAAAATTCCGAAGAAAGTAGTAGATGCTTTCCTTGCGGCTGAAGATGATAATTTCTTTCATCATCAAGGAATTGATTACCTTGGTATTGTCCGCGCATTTGCGGTGAACATGAAAGAAGGCCGCCTTGTTCAGGGAGGTTCGACAATAACCCAGCAGGTGGCAAAGTCTTTTCTACTCACCAAGGAGAGAACAATTTCCCGGAAGGTAAAAGATCTTCTTCTGGCACGAAAAATCGAAGAAAAATTCACGAAGGAAGAAATTCTTTTTCTCTATCTCAATCAGGTTTATCTGGGCGGTGGTTACTACGGGGTAAAAGCAGCATTCAAAGGGTACTTTGATAAAGATCTCGCGGATGCGACACCTGCTGAATGTGCACTCGTGGCCGGACTTCTTGTGGCCCCGGGGAGATATTCTCCTTATGTAAATCCTCACCAGGCGAAAATCCGTCAGAGATATGTTATCAAGCGGCTTCATGAAACCGGAAAGATCAATACCGAAGAGTTTGAAAAAGCTCTTACGGAAGATATCAAGATGCGCATCCGCCGTATCAATGAGCAGAAGGGTGGTCACTTTACTGACTGGGTAAGACAGGAAGTGATGAAATCAGTTGGAACTGATGAGTTCCTTAATAATGGATTCACTGTCCAGACAACACTGGATTGGTCTCTTCAGTCTAAAGCAGAAAAAGCGGTGAAAGTAAGAGTAAAAGAACTGGATAAACGTCAGGGTTATGGCGGTCCGGTGAAGAACCTTGCAACTGAAGAAGAAATTTCTCAATACATCGTTGATCAGAGAAAAAAGATTTTAAAAGAACATTCTTCATATTTCATGTTCAGTCCTGAGGGGAAAAACATTTTCGAGTTTCATGAAGATGATGACTCACTTCAAAAAAACATTACATACTTTGAAGCTGAAAAAGAAAAACTGAATGAGCGCTTCAAAGGTCTCGTCGATATCGGGAACATGAACAAAGATATTTTTCTGGATTTCCTCCAGATAGGGAAGACTTACCCTGCAGTAGTTCTGAACGTAGATGATAATAAGAAAACCGTTCTGGTGAGTATCGGCGGTTCACGCGCGCTCATTCCTGAAAGTGGTTTTGAGTGGGCCCACGAAAGAAAATTCAGTGAGAACCCGCTTTATTTTAATCCGGTGAAAACACCCTCTAAGATTTTAAAGCGCGGGGATAATGTCCTGGTGCAGGTGGAAGATAAGAACGTCGCTTCGGATCTGATGATTACGGCTGACTTTTTCAAGAAGTACAAAGACAAGACTCTGAGAACTCTTCTTAGTCGTCAAAAGTTTTTCAAAGTGAAACTTGATCAGGATCCGGAAGTTGAGGGTGCTCTGATTGCCATGAACGCGCACAATGGAGAAATTTTAACTCTCGTTGGTGGCGTTGATTTCCAGAAGTCACAATTCAATCGTGCTATTCAATCCTCGAGACAACCCGGTTCATCGTTTAAACCGTTTATCTACGCTGCGGCACTGGAAAATGGTTACAAGCCGAATACCATTCTGATGGATACTCCTCAGGCGCTTGGTGGTGTTGATGATTCTCTCAGCTGGAAACCCAGAAATTATGACGGTGAGTTCAATGGCCCCATGACTTTCAGAAATGCTCTGGAAGTCAGCCGGAACATACCGACTGTACGACTGGTGCAGGATCTTGGTGTAACAAAGATTAATTCGTTCGTTGAAAGATTCCATCTTTCTGCAGAACTCCCGCGGGACATGTCACTTTCTCTTGGCTCGTTCGGAATCAGTCTCGCCGAATTGACTAAAGGCTATGCTGTTTTCCCGAATGGCGGACGTGCCATCCGGCTTGTTCACATTACTTCTATTAAAGATCGCTCAGGGAAAACTTATCCGCCTCCGTCAGCCGATGCTGCCTGGAAAGCAGAAGCACCTAAGGCTGAAGCCACTGAGGCTACAGCGGAAGATATAAAACCCGGTGGAAATCCGTTTATAGCAAATCTTGATACGAATCAGGTTTATGATCCGCGCTTAGCTTACGTGATGGCGAATCTCTTAAGAGGTGTCACTATTTACGGAACGGCCGGTGCAGCTGCTACTCGCCTCGGGACAAATATCGGCGGTAAAACGGGAACAACCAATAATTATGTTGATGCCCTGTTTGTCGGATTCACCAGCAATATTGTCGCCGGCGCCTGGGCAGGTTTTGATGATAACCGTCCGTTGGGTTATGGAGAGACCGGTGGTAAGACGGCACTTCCGATCTGGATAGATTACATGGAGCAAGCTATCCCTAAATATGGTTCAGCTGAATTCCGTGTTCCTGACGGCATTACCCAGGTAATGATCAATAAGGAAACCGGCAAAGTACTTCCTCCAGGATCACCAGCGGGCTTTATGGAAAGCTTTGTAGAAGGGACAAATCCCGAGTCCGGAGCAGATTCGTTTGATCAAAATGCTCCGTCTACCGAAGCGTCAGCTACTGAGGACGACGACTACTTCAAGAACCAATAAGAAATTTTCTAAAATGCCGATAGGACTTCTACGGAGGTCCTATGGCTCTAGATCGCAAAACTTTTTACTACTTCCTTTTGGGTGTATTTTTCATCCACGCTGCCCTTATGGTGGTGAAGTTTCGCGATCAATTGAATAACGTAGCCTTCGTTCCTCAAAAATCCATCAAAATTAAACTCGTTCAGGAAGCCGTGAGAGAAATGGCGAGTATTCAGAAAAAACAAATTGTTCAATCTGATGATTCCGACTCAAATGAAAAACCGGTTACTAAAGCATTCCTCAGCGATAAAGATCGTAAGTTTGAACGTGAGACCATGGCCAAAGCGGTCGCCAGTTTCAACAAAGCCGCTAAAGGCAACGCTGCTGTGACAAACCCTCAGCAAGCTAAAATAGAAAAACCACAAAAGAAGGCCATTCAGGATCTCAAACTTTCCGATTTCGGTATGCAGGCCAATGAAGGAGCTGAGATGGAGAAGAGTCGCGCTCCAGCTTCAGAATCACTCGCAGGACTCGAGAATGGGGATCTGAACAGCCAGGGTCTTTCTGCCACGAACGACTATGTCGAAGAAGTCTCGCTGGGTGATTTCACTCACCTCAATACTGTTGAATACAAGCATTACGGATTTTTCCACCGCATCCGTCAGAAGCTGGAACAGTTCTGGGGAAAAACACTTCATGAGAAGGCGAATAATATTTTCCGCTCAGGACGTCGACTTCCGGCAAGTGAGAATCTCATCACGTCAGTACAGGTCACGCTCAATACGAGAGGTGAAATTGTCAGTGTTAAAATTCTGGGAACTTCAGGTGTGAAGGAACTCGATGATGCTGCGATTGAATCTTTTAATGAAGCCGGTCCTTTTCCGAACCCGCCAAAAGATCTTCTCGTCAATGGCAAGGCCACTATCGAATGGGGCTTTGTGGTGAAGTCTTAAAGATTGAAAATATTTAAGGGAAATTAGTGAGTGCTGCGAAGTAGAGTCTTGAGACGATCGATCCCTTCCATCACAACATAATCAGACCAGATAGAATCTAATTCTCTGATGGCTTCAATAACCTGAAGTGCAGCCTGATCGCGTGAAATTTTCTGCATCTCCGCATACTGACTGATCGATTTATTCAAAACTTCAATCACTGGCGAATTACAAACCTGATTCAGACGTTCTTCAAATGATTGGTTGAGTTTCTTCTCTTTGCTTTTGATGATGGCCGTATTCAGAAGCTGGATTGATTCCATTTAAAACTTTTCCTTCGACTCAAAAAATATCTCTGTTGGGAGGGGCAGTATCACCATTCCTCCAAAGTTCGTAAAGATCGATTTGATGAAGCGGAAAAAATTTTAGAATGGGATTTGAAGTGAGCTTAGATTGAATGTTTACTAAATAAAAATTTCAATCTTCGAGGGGAAATGCCACTAGTTTTCACTAGTGGCGATGAATTACTTAATGTGAGCTGTTACAAAATTCCTGATACTGCTGTGCCGTTAAAAGATTATTTAATTCAGTTGTGTTTTTCACCTTGACTTTAATTAGCCACGATCCGTAAGCATCTGAATTAATTTTTTCCGGTGATCCTTCGAGATCACTGTTCTTTGCTACAACTTCTCCACTCACAGGAGCGTAGAGATCAGAAACAGATTTGATTGATTCTACGACACCAAATGTGTTGCCGAGTTTGAGCTCAGATCCAACATCTGGCACTTCCAGAAAAACAATATCGCCCAAAGCTGATTGCGCGAAGTCAGTAATACCAACAGTTACAGTGTCACCCTCAACAAGTGCCCATTCGTGCTCTTTGGTATATTTCAGATTGGCTGGGATGTTTGTGCTCATTATTTATGTCCTCCGGTTACGAATGGTTTCTTCGTGAGTTGTGCGGGATATGCTTTCTGACGGATATCAATATTAAATACTTCATCTTTCGGGGCTTTTTCAATTTCAATGCGGGCGAAGGCAATCCCTTTTCCGGTCACGACCGACATTGTTCCGCTGGTAACTGTTCCGACGACATTACCTTGCCCATCCATCACCGGGTAGTTTTCACGTGGAATGCCCCTGTCCAGGGTGAGTTTTACGAGTTTGTATTTAGCGGGCTTTGATTCGAGAGCTTTTTTGCCAACAAAATTTGTTTTCGAAAGTTTCACCGTCCATCCTAGTCCCGCGTCATACGGATTCACTTCATCGGTGAGTTCATGACCATATAAAGGATAACAAACTTCAAGTCTCAGAACGTCCCGGGCCGCAAGGCCGCAAGGTGTGACTTTCTTCTCCATGAATTTCTGCCATATTTCTTTGATTGCAACGTGCGACCCGAAAATCTCAAATCCGTCTTCGCCTGTGTATCCTGTTCTCGCGATGATTACCGGATGGCTTCCAAAATGTGTTTCAAAAATAGAGTAGTACTCGATTTCCGGAAGATCCTTCAGAAGCGGCTTCAGCACAGCATAGGATTCAGGACCCTGAAGGGCCACCAGCGAAAAGTCGTTTGAATGATTCGTTAGTGTGCAGTCAAATCCTTTGTGCTGGGACTTCATCCAGTTAAAATCTTTGTCGATATTGGAGGCGTTCACACAAATGAGAATTTTTCCCGGCTTCATCTTGTAAACAATAAGGTCATCAACCACAGTTCCGTTTTCCCGGCAAAGGGGAGAGTAAACAGCTTTGCCCTCAGGCGCATTCAGAATGTCGTTGGTGACGAGATAATCCACAAACTTCTCTGCATCCTTACCTTCAACAAAAAATTCACCCATGTGACTCACGTCAAAAACGCCAACTTTCTGTCTGACGGCCAGAACTTCGTCTTTTACAGACGTATATTGAACCGGCATTTCCCACCCGGCAAAAGGGACAATTTTTCCGGCCAGTTTTACATGTTCGTCATAAAGATGAGTTCTATAAAGCTGGGTCATATTATCCTTTTAACTGCTTCTCAGAAGCAGTGATGAGATTTTCGATGAGACTCAGGACGGTCATAGGACCCACGCCACCTGGAACTGGGCTTACAGCACTCACTACATCTTTAATGTCGTCAGTGTTCACATCACCTACGAGTTTTCCATTCAGGCTGTTCATGCCGACATCGATAACAACTGTATTTTTTGCAGCATCAAAATAAGTGTGATCAAGAAACTGAGCTTTACCGATCGCTGCGACCACAATGTCCGCCTTCCGGGTAAATTCTTTCAGGTCTTTTGTGCGTGAATGAGTAAGAGTGACGGTAGCATTCATGTTTGTCAGAAGAAGCGAAAGCGGTTTCCCGACAATGAGACTTCTGCCCACGATCACAATATTTTTTCCATCCACTTCATAGCCGTAAAACTTCAGGAGATTCACCACACCTTTTGGGGTGCATGGAAGAAGAAGCTTCATGTCTGTTGAACCTTCAAAAAGTTTCCGGGTATTTTCTCCGTGAAACCCATCGATGTCTTTCGAAGGAATCACCAACTGCGGTAAATCAATTTTAGCAAGGTGATCAGTCACCGGAAGCTGGATGATAATTCCCTGAGTGCCCGGATCATTATTCAGCGCCTGAACTATTTTCAAAAAATCTTCCGCAGAAATGCCGGGAAGAAGTTGGTGGAGAGTGAACTTTGCACCCACTTCCTCACAAAGCTTTTTCTTGTTCCGGATGTAACTTAAAGAAGCAGGATTATCTCCCACCAGAACAACACTCATGGCAGGATGACAGCCACGAACCTTCAGAGATTCGCATCTCTTCTTCAGGTCTTCTTTTACTTTTTCAACACATGGTTTTGCGGAGAGGATTCGTGCAGTCATAATTATGCAGATAATATAAAATTTGCGGACCAAAAAGTCCTTCCTTATTTCAAATCTGTTTAGTATCTCTGAATGATGAAATCACTCTTTTATCTCGGACTCGGGATGCAGCTTTTTGGACTTACTGCTGTCGGTCTGTGTTTCTTCTCAGGCATCAAGAATGGAGATTACGGACAGTTAGAGCTGGCCCAGCTGATTCTCGGTTCTCTCGTGTTTTACGTCGGAAATTATCTTAAGGGCCGGGCGAGTAGCTAGACGCCACTGGAATTCTTTAGGTACAA
>JAYVHR010000140.1:0-2082 GCA_043771075.1 Bacteriovoracaceae bacterium | reverse complement strand
ACGGTTATTATCGACAGATAATGTCGAACTATTCTCTGGCCGACGTCATGACTGAATTCAGTCTTCTCAGGGAAGTTATCATTCACAACCTTCATCCCATGGGTAGCATGGAGTGTGCCAAGCTCATTCACAAGTTTCTGGATATTCTCGCCAAACATTCAGTCGTTGAATATTTCAACAGCCAGGCCTTTAAGCAGTCGAGATTAGTTGAGCCAATCGGAGATGAGATCCAGGAAATCCTGGATAATCCTGTTATCCCTACGATCAATTAATGAAGTCCCTCGGTAGTTACTTCGCGCGCGGGATGAACTTCTGATTCTCTGTTATTTTTATTTTCCAGAGTATAAATATTAAATGCGTGACGGATCACCGGCTGGGCCACATTCCTCACCGCAATTTTTCCGGGTGTTTCCCCTTTTTCCACTCCCGCGTGAGCGTGCCCATGGAATGCGATATCTGCCTTACCGTAATCGATAGCTTCGGCGAGGTAGTAGCAGCCGAGGAAGGGATAGATTTCTTTTTTCTCACCATAGAGAGTCTGCGCGGTGGGAGAGTAGTGAAGAAGTACGATTTTGTAATCGGAATCCATCGACTTGATGATATTTTCAAGTTCGCGCGCTTCATTCTTTGAATGTCGCATGAAGGCCTTCATCTCAGGCTCACCAAAATCCGAACCGCATGCACCAACGAATCCGCCTCCGAATCCTTTGGCACCGGCTATACCCACTTTCTGATTATTGATGTGAAGAACTGTACTGCTTCTTTCCAGCACTGTGACATTCGCGTCCTGTAAAATTCTTGTGACAGCATCAACCTGATCAAGATGGTAATCATGATTTCCCAGGACAGTGATGACTGGTATCGGGCACTTTCTCAGATCATCGGCGAGAACCTGCATTTCTTCCGGGTGCCCGGTCTGGGTTAGATCTCCTGCCAGAAGAAACAGATCGGCCTTATCCTGGAGATTCCCGAAATGTTGAGAAAGTCGATTGTGAGACTTCCGGTCAAAATGGAGGTCCCCGGCAGCGGCGATTCTGATCATTTGATGGCCTCACTTCCTTCAGGCGCGGACAACACCCGTACATTCACCTGGTTTCTGATTTCATGTGAGGGCGCACATCTTCCGAGAACTTCATCGACTGCTTCACGCTGCTCACGTGTGAAAACTTCACCCTTCGCCACGACTGTCGAATCAGTTACGATGACCTTGATGTCATGTTCCGCAATCCTCTCATCGAGAGTGAGTGCATCCATGATCCGGCCTTTCATATAAATGTAATGCTCCTTCAGGTCTGATCGCTCGCGGGTGTTATCTTTTTTCTCCCGATACGGAAAAATCACGGGCTGCGTACTGTAAACCGGAGCTTCGTAGAGACAGCGGTAAAGCTTCTGGATGATTTCATTCGGTACCGCGAGATCGTTGGCCTGTCCGTAAATCAGGAGTGCCAGAACTCTGCGGGGAGCGTGCTTCGCACGGGTAAGGAGATAATCCCAGTCGAGGCCGCCTTGTTTTAAGACGGCGAGTGCATCATGCCAGTGATGTGGATTATGTTCCTGGTGAGCCGCGGCCTTGATGACAATGAAGTCTTCCGGGCTGATCGCATTGATAAGCATATTATTATACGGAACACGTCTTACGTGCGAACGAACTTCTTCATCAAAATAAATATCACCGCTGGATTTGAAAATCACGTCGACCAGAATGTCTTTCTTCCACGCTTTGTATAACCAGAAAGGGTCACGGAGCTGAGTCGTGAAACCTTTTGCTTCAAGGACTTTCAGGACCCGTTCAGCATCATCAGGCCGGACAAAAAAATCAATATCGTGAGTGACGCGTGGACGACCGAGGTTCTTCACCGCTAGTCCCCCGATAATGGCGTAGGGAATACCACTTTCTTCCACAATGTTCACTGCTTCCAGAAGGACAACGTGGATGTCGCTCAGTTCAGTGAGATTATGGTCATGATAATCCCTTTCACAATTTTTGAGTTCTTCTTCCTGACTCAGTACTTGCTGGACTCTCATTTGTTCTCCCATTTGTTGTCCTCCGGACCCATGGAAGACTTCAAGAAAGAGGCCATG
>JAYVHR010000139.1:0-2281 GCA_043771075.1 Bacteriovoracaceae bacterium | reverse complement strand
CTTTTTCTTCCACGGTACGTTTTCATTGAATGTGAAAATGATCGGAATATGGGCCATGCCCTTCAGGATCATTCCCAAAGGAAGAAGTGAGTCCTGATTATAGGTGTGAATAATATCCACCTGCTGCTTCTGGAGAATGTGCTGGATCTGAAAATAGAAATTGAGTTTACTGCGCCAGGTACGGAGATCAGCTCCGAAGTGAAGGCGCGGAATATCTTCCTTTGTCGCTTGCTGATCCACCAGAGATTTTTCGTGGCAGAGAATGAAAGAGGCACCACCGATATTGCGGAAATAGCCCGCATCCGCGAGACACCGGCGCTCAATAGTTCCCCATTCATCTGACAGGCAGACATAGAGAACCGAGAGGTCGGAAAGGCGGATTTTCTCTCTCATTATTCCTTCACGATGTCGGCCGTAACTGAACCGAGACTGATTTTTGCTTTTGCTTTCAGGAGAGAGCGTTTTTCATCATCACTGAACCAGAAAGTGATATCCCCACTCTTCAGCTGATCACCCGTATACTGAGTGGTCGCCTGAAGTCGGATGGCTTTTCTCGTTCCGGTTTCAGTTTCAATTGTTTCTCTCGCCTCCACTCTTGAGCGCATGATGAGAACTTTCCCTTTGTTCACAACAGGGATCTCATAAACATCGCCGGTTTTCAGAGGAAGTCCCTGATAAAGGAAAAGTGAAGAGAACGGATCAATACTGTAATAAGGGATAAACTTTTCTTCTTTCTTGTTTTTCTTCTTTCCGTCAGAGAGGCGTTTCGAATGGTAGAGCCAGTAAACCTTGAGTGCTTCGTGATCGAGCAGCTGGATATCATCCACACTCACCTTACTCTCGCGCTGAATGACTGTGTATTTCATGGAAAGAAATTTATCCGTGCTGACGTAGGTATCAACAGTGTCATCGAGTTCGTAAATATTCGAATAGAAAGGGGCCGACTTAAAGCGCGCATGCAGATGCCACACTTCCTTGTTGTCGATCATCTTCTTACCTTTGTTGGTAACCATGATCTTTCCAACAGTCATTCCGAGGTAATGAATATCGAGATAAATTTTCTCATCCACATGATGATTCGGTTTATATAAATCCCAGACCTTCTTCGCTTTCTCATTGAGGGCAGTCATCTCTGCCGGATAATCCGAAGGGATTTTCTTTTCTTCCGGAGCAACCATTTTTCCGGGAGTTTTCCGGGCCGGATTTTCTTTCTGTTTCACGACAGAAAGTTTCTTCGATTCCGTCGCTGGCTTTTCTTCAACTTTCGCCACTTCTTTTACTTCAAACTTTTCCATGATTTCAGACGGCTCTTCCTTCACAACCGGAACAGCATCAGGAGATTTCTCGAGATCTTTCTCAAAATCTTTCTGTTTCCAAGATGAGCAAGAGGCAAAAATAAGAAGCGCCAACCACCAGGTTTTCACGTTGAATCCTTTAAATGTTCTTCTTTAATTTTAAGTGATTAGGAGCGGGAATCAAGATGGAGAACTTTGCTTAAGGCCCCCAGAAGATCCTGTTCCCCACTGATAAACTCAACCTTTACCTTGATGAAGAGTATCCGGCTGTCGAGAGACACCCTTTTCATCTTCACCATGTCTTTCTCCGAGCACATGATGACGGCCGATTGCTGCGAGGCCTTGATCAGAAGGTCATTCACATCTTCCGGTGTGAAGAAGTAGTGGTCTGAAAAGCTCACTTTCTCACAGATCTCCACTCCCGACGCTTCAAGGTAGTGGTAGAAGGAATCCGGCGAAGCGATGGCAGTCACGGCAATTGCCTTGAGCCCTTTCAGTTCGTGCATCGAAAAGATGTATTTATCATGCACATCAAAGACACCCACAGAATGATAGCGGGTACAGGCCTCGATCGGCTTGTGATGAATATGTTCCGCGATAGTGTTTTTAAGCTTCTGGAGTTTTTCCGGCGTCACAAGATCTGTGCGGGAAATAACAATCGCATCCGCATCTTTGAGGGCGCTGAAACCTTCACGCAAATATCCAAGGGGTGCAACCTTATAAAGATCGAGCGCCATCGTGGCATCAAAAAGAACAATATTAAATGAACGGTAGATCTGAAGATGCTGAAATCCATCATCCAGAAGTACGACATCAGGCTGAACTTCCCAGAAATATTTCAGGAGATTTTCTGCTCTGTTTTTTCCGACGATCACCGCTCCCTTACTCATTTTATTGGAAATCATGAGAGGTTCATCGCCATAGTCGAAAGGATTCAGACGGAATTTCTGTCCTGACTTCAGTAAGCCGGAAGAATTTTCAAGCTG
>JAYVHR010000138.1:0-5478 GCA_043771075.1 Bacteriovoracaceae bacterium | reverse complement strand
GCCAGAAGACCCTGCGAATCTTTCATATTCTCAGTCATCGCCTCGAAACGCTTTTCACGGTTCACTTGATCGGCGGTCTTTATACAGGCAGTGGAAAGGATAAGAAGAAGAACAACAGAAAGTAGTTTAGTCATAGCAATTCACCTCGATATGAGATGAGCTTACTATTATTCTGCGGTCCCTTCGAGGGCTTTTTTTCGGACAGCAGCGTATTCCGCCTGTTCCGAGAATTTTTTAGAAAGGATGGCGTATTCCTGAGCTTTATTGAAGTATTTTCTCCGATAAGCGGACTTGGCCTTGAGGTAATAGTCTTCTGCCTGACGGTAGAGATTAGAAGCGCTGACATCGGCGCCGGCTTCTTTAGCTGCTAGAAAAGCTGCCTGGGCGAGGCTCATTTCCACTTTGGGACGCGTGGTGGTTAAACCACACGACCCAAGGGATATAAGCATCAAAAAAAGAAAAAATACTTTCACGTATTCCGATTACTTCGCAGTGATAACAAAGTTCGCGCGACGATTTTTGCCCCATGAAGATTCATCAGAACCTTCAGCGGCCGGACGCTCAGAACCGTAAGAGATAACTGAAATTCTCTTCGCAGGAACGCCGAGAGCTACCAGTTGATCACGAACAGCTTTTGCACGACGCTCACCGAGAGCGAGGTTGTACTGACGACCACCGCGCTCATCGCAATGACCTTCAACCTGAACATCAACAGAAGCCATTTTCTTGAGGAAATCAGCATTCTCCTGAATAGCAGTTTTAGTGTCGCCTTCGAGAGCAGATGAATCGAATCCGAAGTAAACAGTCTTCAGACCACCAGCGTTTCCAACATCAGAAGAGCCGTTAAGCTCGAGTGAAAGACCAGCATTATTGCCTTCAGAACCAACAGCAGCGCCGTCATCCTGAGAATTTTTAGGTTTATTAGAAGAACATCCGACAGCGAGGAAGAGGGCCACGAGAGACGTGGTAAGCGCACGAGCGAACATGAGTACTCCTTTGAAGTATTGAAAAAAACTAGCTTTTGTTTGCTTGGCCATTATGCAGATTTTCCTGCACATTTTGAACAATTTTATCTGATTAAGATGCTTAGAATTAATTGATGAGCGTCAAGGCCATGACGCAAATTTCCCCATAGTGTTGGAGAGCTGACATGCAATAAAAATGCGCGCGGCATCTTGTGCTTGAATTAACTAAAAGAAGAATAGTTTGCGTAACCAATTAAGTTGGCACAGAATTTGCTTATATATGTTTGTGTGTGTGTTGGAGTTGAAGAAAGGATTTTTTTAACTTCTACAAAGTCTCTCGAAAAAAGCCCGGTGAAAATCGGGCTTTTTTATTTCCCCTTACTCCCGCAGAGAAACAAACAAAAAATTCGACATGAATCGCATGCTCATTCCCGAGAGTGTGTCGTAGACAGGATTCAATTCGTAGATCCCCATGACCGGTTCATGCTTCAGCGGAAGAGCGCGGTACATATCCCACGCCTGAAAGAGTTCATTCGTTTTGAGACCCATTCCATTTACTGCGCTGACACCCGGAACGAGTTCTCCGGAA
Organism: Bacteriovoracaceae bacterium; assembly: GCA_043771075.1. GTDB lineage: Bacteria > Bdellovibrionota > Bacteriovoracia > Bacteriovoracales > Bacteriovoracaceae > Peredibacter. Next base: position 3,924 of record JAYVHR010000138.1, on the reverse strand, counting down.
AGTGCATCGGCATCGAGTGAAAAAATGACGACAGTCTGTTCATCAATCAGTTTCCTGATTTCATCAAAGAATACTCCCCACTTATTCTGATCCATCATGTCCTTTCTCCACAGGACGTGCATTTTCCCTGCAGGAAGGGGAGAGAGAGTGCTCTCTGAATTTGCGAACACATGAAGTCCCAGCTGGAAGAGATGAAATTCTCCCTTGTATTCAGCGGCAAACTGACGGAACGGAGTTCCTGAATGGAAATCAGAATCTGTCCTTGTGTCAGCATGAGCATCGAGATTGAGGACGATGACTTTTTTCTTGTGCGTGAAACTCTTCAGGAGGGGGTAGATGTGATCGTGACCGCCACCAAGATGGATCAGCCGGGCCTTGGGATGAGAATTCACAACAAGTTCAATCCTCTGTGCTTCTTTTTCCTGGGCGTTTTTAAAATCGGATTTTTCTTCTTCAATAGATGAGACTTCCACTTCACGGAAAGTGAACGTCGCCGATTTCTGGTCGAGAGCGAGTTTCCGGAAGAAAGAGAGGAGCGATTGCGGAGCAAGTCTTGCCCCGTTTCTGCCCCCATTCCGGATGACTCCTATATCACTTGAGCTTTTTACAAAGATCACTTCACTCCCATCACCCGCCCCGAAACGTGAGCCGAGAGATTCCATCTGTCGCTTTTCAGATTGAGTGTTGAGAGGCTTCGTCATAAGATTGTCCTATCCCTAATAAGTGAAAATCATTTTTGAACGACAACGACTGGACCGATAAAAAAACACCTCTTTGGTTTATCATGCTCCCTACAGGACATGAAGGGCCTTATTCGCTCGAAGTTCTGGAAAAGCGTCTTGCTGACAGGAAACTTCCGCCCTCTGTCGAGGTATGGCGAGAGGGCCTTCCGGTTGCTATTTCCCTCACTGATGTCTTAAACGAGATTGAAGCACCTTCTGACGATGAAGAAGATATGCCACCGCCACTTCCTCCGCTTCCGATGGAAGAGGAAGAAGAATCAGCTCCCGAAATGCCGGAAATTTCTCTCATGGATTCCTATGAGGAACCAATGAAACCGAAACGTGCCCTGCCTGTTCCGATCATTGTCGGCGGTTTCATTGCTGTTCTCCTGATCTTTGGTTTTTATCAGTGGATAAAAGACAAAGAAGTTTTTGAGATCCGCCGTTATCCGAAAATGACGCTTGAGATGCACAAGAAAATAAAAACTGACCTGAAGTTTGAAGGTTTTGATAAGAAGATTTTTTTCCGTGAATACGCTGCTCCTGATCTGACTCACATCTGGCTTGTGACCACAGGATTTCAGCGTTGTGATGTGGAAACAGTTTTCCGCTCGGTTAAGGACAGGCTTCTCACGATGACTGATGAAGAAGTGGAAATGGTTTCTCGCGGGAAACTTTCCGGGCACGTAACTGAACTGAATGTTTTTGAATTCCGGAAAGGCATTAAGATCATTCCCGGGCTCTATGAAATGGATGTGAAAGCTATCAGGTGTGAGTGGGATGGAGTGATGCCCCGGCTCCGGAATATTTTCACTTCTCCTGAAAAAGAATACTCGGCTACGACAAGAGTCGTCCTTTATCCGAGAGGCGCGGAAGAATTTCAGGAAATCCTGGCCCAGCTGCTGAAGAAAAAAGAAGATATCAAGTTGCAGACGAAGAATCAGAAAGATCTTTTCTGGGATGATCTCCAGATGAAGTTCCAGACTCTGCACGCGATGACGATGCAGATTGAACAGCACTTCCTGGATTTTCTCGATAAGGGTTCACGGGATTTTAAACCACGCCTCACAGTCATGACAACACAGTACACGCGCAAGTTCGGCCAGGCGCTGACTCAGTTCGTAGTTGATAATGAAGGATATTTTGCCGGACTTCAGTCTTCTGAGCTGAGACCACTTCTCCTCGAAAAAGACTACGAAGGAGTGGTCAGAACTTCGAGTAAGCAGCTCGGACTAGAAAGCATGAAAGTGATTGAGAAACTCCAGACCCTGAAAAAACCAACAGACAAAGACATCAAGACCATGCGGCCGCAGGTCCTGAAAAGCTTTGAACAGTTAAAGGCGAAATTTAACCAATTACTGATTGGTGTGACTGAGGATCGGTCGAAGTCACAGTAAACTTTTCCGCCACTTCAAAATCTTCTGCACCTTTTGCTTTCACTTTTGCTCCCCAGAAATTGAGGTCGTGTTCGAAAACCATCGTGAGATTGTTTTTGATGATGAACTGGTAGAATTCTTTTTTATCTTCGGTCGTTCTGCCGGGGGAAATGTCATAGCCCATCACCCATGGAACCGGGACATGGTGACTCGTAGGTACGAGGTCCGCCATATAGATAAATTTTTCGTCATAGGGATGAAGAAGCCATGGCGTATGGCCATGAGAGCATCGGAACTTCAGGACATCCTCGCCATCGCGGAGAATTTCTCCTTCCTCACCATCAACCCAGTGAACTTTTCCGGCCTTGTCCGCACTTTCCAGCAGGGGACGGAAGTATTGAGCATGAAAGGAACCAATATCGCGCGCCGTAGGTTTCAGGGCGTAAGCAAAATGCTTTTTATGAACGTGCAATGTCGCGTTCGGAAAAATAATGGCGTGATTTTCGTGCTCACCGCTTCCGAGTCCACCGACATGATCGAAATGCAGATGGGTCACTATGAGATCAGTAATGTCGTCCGGGCGAAGACCGAAATTGTTCAGGAGGTTTTCAAGAAGGGGATTTTTCTTTCCTTTGACACCGAACCGGTCATCAAACTTGTCTCCGTGGTAATCGCCGATGCCAGTGTCTACCAGGATATTTTTGTGGGCCGTTTGAATTAACATGACACGGAGACTCATCAGAATTCTGTTTTGTTCATCTGCTGGAATTGCCTTGGACCACAAGGGTTTAGGAATGATTCCGAACATAGCACCACCATCAAGTTTAAAAACAGCTGGATGAAGGACAGAATATTTCTTCATAATCTCTCTTTTTTTGACCGGATGCGCCTACTGCTACAGTCTCTATCTTGCCTTTTCAAAACCATGTTTTTCAAGACCTTTTCATTGTCTGACTTCGCAAAATGTCTATAATGTCCCATATCCAACTATGTCCCCAAGGAGAGTTCATGAACGTTCATGAGTACCAGGCAAAAGACCTGATGCGACAGTTTAACATCGCCGTATTGAAAGGTGGTGTGGCAGATACTCCCGCGCAAGCGGTTGAAGTCGCCAAAAAATTAGGTGGAAAAATCTGGGTTGTGAAAGCTCAGATTCACGCTGGCGGACGCGGTAAGGGCGGCGGAGTGAAGCTCGCGCGCACTCTCGAAGAAGTTGAAACTCACGCGAAAGCGATTCTTGGTATGCAACTTATCACTCATCAGACTGGACCGGAAGGGAAGAAAGTTCTGAAGGTTCTCGTGGAAGAAGGTTGTGACATCGATCACGAGTACTACTGTGGTATCGTTCTCGACAGATCAGTCGGAAAAGTGGCGATGATGGTTTCCACCGAAGGTGGAATGGAAATCGAAAAAGTGGCTCACGATCATCCGGAAAAAATCATCAAGGCGCACATTGATCCAGCAACCGGCTTTACACCTGCGCTTGGGCGCAAGCTCGGTTACGCTCTTGGACTCAAGGGCGATACTCTGAAGAAGGCCCAATCTTTCTTCGAAGGTCTGTACAAAATGTACGTTGAGAAAGACTGCTCCATCGCAGAAATCAATCCTCTCGTAATCACTAAGAGCGGCGATATCCTCGCTCTCGATGGTAAACTCAACTTTGACGACAACGCTCTTTTCCGTCATCCGGAAATTGAAGCGATGAGAGATGTGACTGAAGAGTCAGCTCAGGAACTCGAGGCCAGTAAGTTTGGTCTCTCCTATATTTCTCTCGACGGTAATATTGGCTGTCTCGTGAACGGTGCTGGTCTCGCTATGGCTACTCT
>JAYVHR010000137.1:0-6349 GCA_043771075.1 Bacteriovoracaceae bacterium | reverse complement strand
TCTTCCGCCACCCGTTGGGATAAGACTTCCTTCCGGATCGGAAGCGTAATTGGAAACGGGGCCGACATCATCAAAATATCTGTCGCCGGAATTCAATTCTTGGAGATTCATCCAGAGTTTATTTTTATAACCGGAGGACGAAACCGTCATGATATCCGGAAACCCATTCTGGTCGAGGTCGCAACTGGAGGAACCATAGGTAGGCCGCGCGTTCGGTGGATAAAGTTGGTCCGAATTTTTATTCGCTTCTCCCCGAAGGAGAGAAGTGACTTCAACAAACTTCCCTTTCACATTCCGGAACAGTCGGTCCGCTACCGGAAGGTGCTGTCCTTTTTTCGTCTCGAACCAGTTACCGACAAAAATATCCGGCCAGCCATCGAGATCGTAATCCACAACGGTAAGGGAGCTTGAAGGTTCCGCCGGAATGGTAAATGCGTCCTTCCCTTCTTTAAAAGAGAGATAACCCTTAACTATTTCACCACGATAATATTTGAGCGGAATCTGGCTCACTTCCGAGCGCTGGTTCAGGACGACCGACAATAGATCCGGAATCGTGTCTTTATTCATGTCCACGATAACCAGAAAAGATGACTTAAAATCTTCCGACAAGGGATCCGCCGGTGAAGGAGCAAAACGTTTTTTTACCGGGTCAAAAATCAGGAATTTCGGACGGGAATAATAAGTCGGAAGAAGCACCAGATCTGTATATCCGTCGAAGTTGAGATCAACAGCATTGAAACTCACGGCCTGATAGCCAGAAAGCCCGTATGCCTCGGTCTTGTCAGTAAAGAGAGTTCCCTCTTTCTGAGTCGGGCCGTAATTGATGATCTGAACTTTTTTAGATAGAGAAGTCAGCTCTTCATCGAGAGCAAGGGATTCTTCATCAGCACTTTTTTTCTCCACTTTCGGTGAAGAGCAGGCGAGAGGAAAAAAAAGGGCCCCAAGAATGAGGCCCTTTGAGAAATTAGAAATCAATGATGTCAAAGCCGAACCCGTCTCTCTCTGCCACATGCTTCGAAATCTTCGGAGTGAGTTTGTCGTAACTCGAAGTCAGGCGAGCGTGGTTTTTGGTGAATTGCTGGTGAGAATCACGGCAAATAGACTCCGTCATGAGACTGACGTAATCCTTATCACTTTCGGAGACGTCCTTGTTGTTCAGGATAGAAGTTGTTCTGGAAAGAACACACAGCTGAACATAGAGCTCAATAGTCATGTTCGCGATCCGAAGCTGGGCCAGCTCATTACCGATAATGTTCTTCCCGTACTTCATGATTGTATTCTCAACCGCGACCGAGAAATCTTTCAATGAATGTGTGAACTTCTGCGAGTGACGCTCAAGGCTTGGATGACATTTCGTGAGTGTCTTCGTTGTGAACTGTTTAGTGATTCTTTTCTTCGCGAAATTCGTGAGAACTCCCAGAGACTTAATCGGGTCCTGGAGAGCCTTGGAGACATCTGACATTTTCCCCAGTTCTTTCAGGTCATCTGAAGGACCCTTGATCCCTGAGAGGGCCGTAAAAATACGAAGGATCTCATTTGTTCCTTCAAAGATAAGATGAATCCGCGAATCGCGCATGATCCGTTCATACGGATACTCTTTCATGTAAGCATTCCCGGCAGCGATCTGAGTCGCCTTATCAATTGAGTCCCAGAGTTTTTCTGAACCGTAGACTTTGCAGATAGCAGACTCGTGTTCAAAGTGCATACCCTGAGTAATTTTTCCGGTCGTCATGTAAACGAGACACTCAGTGGCGTAGGCATTGGCCGCGATTGCAGCGAGTTTCTCCTGAATGAGTCCGTAATTGATAATGTAATCGCCGAATTGCTTCCGCTCTTTGGCCTGTTTGGTAGCAAGAGCAAGAATCATCTTCATTCCGCTGACCGCACCCGAACCGATCGAAAGGCGACCGGTGTTGAGAACGTTCATCGCAATCTTGAAGCCTTTTCCAGGTTCGCCGATGATGTTTGATGCCGGTACTTTGACGTTGTCAAAAAATACCGCACGTGTTTCTGAAGCGCGGATACCCATTTTGTCTTCTTTCTCACCGAAAGAAACACCTGGCATATCTTTTTCCACGATAAAGCAGGAGATCTTTTCGACTTTATTTCCCTGAGCATCGGTGTGATCAGTTTTCGCAAAGACCGAATAAAAACCGGCCATGCCGGCATTCGTGATCCAGAGTTTCTGGCCATTAATCGTATAAGTTCCGTCGTCGTTCTTTACGGCCTTGGTCTTGATCGAATAAGCATCCGATCCTGACCCAGGTTCTGTCAGACAAAATGAAGCGAAGCACTCGCCACTTGCGAGTTTCGGTAACCATTTTTTCTTTTGTTCTTCATTTCCTTCGTTCAGAAGGGCCTTATAACCGATCGACTGGTGAGCACCAAGAGTCACACCGATAGAAGGATCGATCGCTGCAATTTCAGCAAAGATACGAGCGTAAAGGGTGGAATCAAGTCCAAGTCCACCGTACTCCTCGCCCACCGCCATTCCGCAAAGACCAAGTTCACCCAGACCTTTCAGGACTTCTGGTGGAAGTTTTCCCTCTCTGTCGAATTTTGCAGCATCAATAGATGTTTCCGCGAACTTCTTAATCGCATCGGTCATCGCCTTTGCCATCTCTTTCTGACTCTCGGAAAACTGTGGAAAAGGAAAAACTTCTTCCTCCATAATCTCACCGTAAAACATGCCAGCTACGATGGAAGGAATTTCTTTACCTGAAGGATTGGTCGCCATATGGGCCTCTTATTTTGTGTGAGATAAATCCTCATTATTATATGAGAGCACTCGAATCAAAGTACAGAAAAACTCCCGCTTCGCTGTTTTCTGATCGAGACTTCACTGAGGAAAATGCCCCTATGCTTATCCGATCATTCTGCTCACTCTTTCTCCCCGAGAGTAGCACTTGCACATCACATTAAATTTGATGACAATAAATTGATGATAAATAAAATCAAAGACTTCCTTAAAACAAAATTAGGGCGCAAGCCGCCTATTGATCTGCCAGAAGAAGAATCGTCAGTTGTTGATCTGAATACTAATACTCAACTTACCAATCCTTTTCTCAAGCTGAAATCTTCCCGCTTTGGTTTAAAAAATCTTTTCGGCCTGAAGACAATGAAGCTTCCCTCGCTGCAAAAAAAAGACGGACGCGGACCGATCCTTTCTCCGAGTCTTTCCAAGTACATTGAGAAATTTTATTCGCGCAGCTCACGTGAGCCGATTCATCAGGCGGCACTTGTCATTATGATCTGCGGATTGACATGGACCATTGGGAAAATGGCGGCACTGGGACTGAAAGGTCAGCCGAATTATTCCGCTCCCCGCGAGTACGCTCTGGATATCAATCTCGCTAATGATTTCGATGCGATTTCACTCGGTCAGGTGAGAGGAATTAATCCATTTCGCACAAACTCTGCAGGCGGCACGAAGAAGATTGCGAATACAAAATGTGAAGAGGCAACTCAGGCATCGAACCTTCCGATTAAACTAGTGAACACCGTTGTCCTCCAGGATTCTGTCAAATCAATCGCGAGTGTCCAGATCCGCGGAGATAGAGACCTTCTCGAAGTAAGACAAGGTGACAAGATTTCCAATCTCGCTGAAGTTTTCAAAATCACGAGACTCGGAATCCTTTTCAGGAATCTCGAAAATGGTGTCTGTGAATCTGTCACCTCGGATAAAGGTTTCAGCCGCGGCGGAAGTCCGATCAGTGTGATGTCGCCTTCTCAGAGCAAAACATTCAAAGCTAACAAGAAAATGTCAGGCATTGAAAATGTCGGAAACAAATTCCAGATTAAGAAAGCTCTCCTTGATGAGAAGATGAAAGATCTTCAGGGGATTCTCACTCAGGCGCGCGGTATTCCTATTACCAATCCTGACGGGACAATGTCATTTAAAGTCGTGGAAATCGATCCTTCGGGGCTTTTCCCCTATCTCGGAATTCAGGATGGCGACATCATCACCTCGATTAACGGGAAGCCGATTTATAGTCTCAATGAAGTTATGAATTTATTTGGAAGAATAAGAAACCTGGACCAGCTTTCTCTCGGCATTAAGCGTGAGGGAACGGACTCTATGCAAGAGTACTCCATTCAAAAATAAGGGTATCACGATGAAACCTTCTGCCTTGTTCCTTGCACTCCTTCTCTTCTCAAGCGGAGCGGATGCACAGTTTAACAAGTACCGTTCCCAGACAAGGTTCAATAACCCTGGTCAGAAACCTCCTACGAGTGATGCTTCGGCAGCTCAGCCTGAGGCGAATACCATGTCGACCGAAGATGCAGCTGCTGCACTGAAGGCCGCGGAGACAATCGAAAGCGAAGGCGATGAGGCCGATGCAGATGAATCTGCCTTTGCTCCTGACACTGAAGATGAAGCGAACCAGGAAACTTTCGGTAACCGTCCCGGAAACGCACCCGCCAATCCGAAAAATCCAAAATACGTAAACCTCAATCCGGAAACTGCTTTCGGTCCTGAGATTGTTGAAAGTTTCGACTTTCCGGATACTGACATCATGGAAATTACCCGTCACATGCAGAAGCTGACAGGGATTAACCTGATTCTTGATAAAGATGTGAAAGGAAAAGTTTCGATCATCGCTCCGACACCGATTACTGTAGGTGATGCGTGGAAGGCTTACCTCGCCGCGCTCAACATGGCCGGATACTCGCTTATCAAAACAGGTGCTTTCTACAAAGTGATCAACTCACGCGATATCCGCTATACTCCGACGAAGATTTATACCGGTAACTACACGCCTGACACTGAAAACTATGTGATGAGAGTTATTTCTCTCAAGCACGTTTCAGCTGCAGAGATTGCGCGGAACTTCCGCCCTTTCATGAGCAGATACGGACGAATTATCGATATCAAGCAAACCAACACCATCATCATCGCTGACACCGGTTCGAACATTAACCGTCTCGCAAAAATGGTTAAGTTTCTCGATGTCGCCGGTCACGAAGAAGCACTTCAGATCGTCCGCGTGAAAAATTCTTCCGCGCAGGAAATTGCAAAACTTCTTGATAATATTCTGAAAGGTGGCGCCGGAGCAGCAGGTGCCCGTCCGGGTGCGGCTACTCCAAGATTTTCTGCCGGTGGTTCTGGTTCTGAATCAACCGCCTTGATTTCAAGAATTATTGCTGAGCCAAGAACGAACTCCATCATTGCCATGGCCAACGGTGAAGGGGCCAAACAACTAAGAGAGCTCATTAATAAACTGGATGTAAAACTTGTTTCTTCCAGCTCAAACCGCGTTCACGTTTACTACCTGAACTATGGTGACTCGGAAGAACTCTCCAAAACTCTTGGCAGTATTGTGAGTGGTGCTGCGGGCTCGGGAGCTGCCGGTGGTGCAACGGCCGGAGCAGCTGGCGGAGCTTCACGCTTCTCTTCTTTCTCCAGCGGCAGCGGCGGGGGAGATAATCCGATTTTCTCGGCGGAAGTGAAAATCACTTCCGATAAAAATAACAACGCACTCGTTGTGACTGCTTCTCCTACGGACTGGTTGACACTGAAAGATGTAATTGGTCGCCTCGATATCCCACGGGATCAGGTTTATGTCGAAGGTCTTATCTTAGAAGCTAACGTCACCAAGAACCGCGCTTTCGGTGTTGAGTATGCGGGTGCTTACGGTCAGGGAACTGCCCAGCGTGCAGGATTTCTCACACCAAGTTCTGCTCAGTCAGGACTTCTCGGACTCCTTACTTCCGGTGTTCCGCAATCAGTTGGTGGTCTCGTTGCCGGTTTCGGTATCGGTCCATCACGTAACGTTGAATTTAAAAATCCACAGACTGGGGCAGCGGCCGGTTCTGCCCGAGTGAATGCAGTCAGTGCACTCATCAAAGCAATTGCATCTCACGGATCATCGAACATTCTTGCGACTCCGCAGATTCTTGCGATGGATAACACAGAAGCAACTTTCGAAGTCGGTGATACCAACCCGATTCAGAACCAGACGATCGGTCAGGGTACTTCGGCCTTCAACACTGTTGATCAGGAAGCGAAACTCACACTGAAAATCACTCCGCAGATCAATAAGGTGACTCGTTTTGTCCGCTTGAAAATTAACCAGAAGATTGATGACTTTAAAGCTTCACCGTCAGGTGATCCAAGTCGCGGTCTCCCGAAATCAACCCGTTCTGCTGTCACAGAAGTAATGGTTCGCGACCGGGATACGATTGCGATGGGCGGACTCCTTCGTGATAGAGAAGTAGTCCAGAATTCGAAAATACCTATCCTCGGGGATATCCCGGTTTTGGGATGGCTTTTCAAAAATAAATCCCGTACAGTGGAAAAAGTTAACCTCCTCTTTTTCATGACTCCAAAAATTCTTGCTCCGTACGC
>JAYVHR010000136.1:0-6066 GCA_043771075.1 Bacteriovoracaceae bacterium | reverse complement strand
CGGGGTATCCATGGCTATACGAATATCAGCAAGGAAAGTAATTCAGGGAAAAGGGCCTTTGCTTTATTCTACGTTTTTACTAAGACAATCGGAACCAGTGTAAAGCTTCTGGGTGGATCAATTCTCATCGCTGAGTTTTTTGATATCTCACTTTTCTTTGCGATCATGCTGATTGCCCTGATGACTTATCTCTACATCATGTTGGGTGGACTCAAAGCAGTCGTTCGCACCGATATGATCCAGGCGGGAATTTTTATCCTTGGTGGATTTGCCGCTCACTACGTCGTCGGACAAATCAGTCCCTACACCTGGGGAGAACTTTTCACTCTCGGTTGGGATGCCGGGAAATTTTCCCTGTTTGATGGAATCGGCGGGTTCATGACCTTCCTGTATGGAATCATTGCAGGGATTGCCTACGATGCCGCCACTCACGGAGTGGATCAGGATCTGGTGCAGAAACTTTTTGGGGCGCGGGATCTCAAGACGGCGCAAAAAGCACTCGCATGGTCAGCCCTGGGATCATTCCTTGTGAATTTATTATTCCTTTCTCTGGGTGTAATTCTGTGGGCGTACTACACGAAACACGGTCAGAAACTTCCGAGTCCGGATAAATTGTTTTCTTCTCTCATCGAGAATCACTTTCCTTCTCCCCTTAAAGGTCTCATGGTCGCCAGTGTCCTTGCCGCCAGTATGTCATCACTGGACTCTGCCATCAATGCGCTCTCAGCGGTTTTCTGGAATGACCTCATGAGTGTGAACAAGTCGAAGTTGTTCAGGGTTTTCATCAACATTGATAATTTTATCATTACTGTGTCGATCATCATCGTGGCTTACTTCTTCTCGCTGATTCCTGGCGCCATCAAGGCAGGACTTCAGTTTGCCTATCTTTCTACGGGCCCTCTGCTTGCATTTTTTGTCTGCAGGATGATCCTTTCAAAATATATCCAGATCAGTTATTCGCCGGTCCTCATTTTTGTGACGATCATTTCCTGCTTCCTCGGATTCGGTATTAACCATTTCCGTTTCGGTTTCAATCCTCAGCTCACCATCCTCTGGGGATTAATTACTACCATTGCGTTCATGTGGGTCTATTCCAAGATTGCAGATTTTACAGCACCAAAAAGAGACAACTGATATGAAAAAATTATTGTTCCACAGTAAACTCGATCACACACTCAAGTCCGGACAAAGATTCCGTGACCAGCTGAAGATTATGTCACTCCCTGAGAGCGGCTTTATCAGGTCGATCGTTATCATCACACTTGCCACGAGTCTCCTGAATCTGGGAGTTCCCGTGGCGGTCCAGACGATCATTAACTCCATCGGAGTAAGAACGATGGCCCAGCCGCTGATCGTACTTTGCTTACTTCTCTTCTTCATTCTCTCCTGCAGCGGTGTTCTTCAGACGATTCAGACGTACACTGTTGAGATTCTCCAGCGGAGATTGTTTGTCCGTTACGGATTTGTTATTGCTGAAAGGATAGCGAAGTACCAGGACCAGAAGTTCCGCTCTGCCAATTCTCCCGATCTTATCAATCGCTACTTTGACATCATCATCATGCAGTCACAGATGGTTGTCTTTTTTGTGAACGGTTTTGGATTCATTATTCAGTTCATCATCGGCTTTGCACTGCTTGCCTTCTACCACCCCTACTTTCTGGGTTTCGCCGGATTCATGGCCCAGTTCCTGATTGCGAACTGGATGCTTTTTGGTCCGGGCGGAGTTGCAGCGGGATCTCCCGAAGCAGACGGTAAATATGATGTCGTGAGCTGGGTGGAAGAAATGAGCCGGGTGCGGAATGTCTTCTCATCGGATAAGGGTCGGGATTTTTCTTATGGAAAGATGAATCACCTCTTTAACCGCTGGCTCGAAGTGAGAAACAACCTTTTCAATTTCCAGTTCCGTCAGCACATCGGTCTTCAGATCTTCGGTGTCGTGATGAACGTGCTTCTGATGGGCCTTGGGGGTTACCTGGTACTCCGCGGAGAGCTCTCTGCCGGACAGCTCGTGGCAGCGGCCCTTGTAGTGAACAGTATCATCGCAAGTCTGCCGAACCTTCAGAACTTTTTCTTCAGTATCTATAATTACAGTACATCGCTGGACATGATCGCCCGCTTCTATGATTACCCTTTGGAGCCAGTGAAAGAAAAAGCCCTCATGCCGCTTAAGCTCGATTTCAAGCTGGATAATTTAGTTTTTGAGCCCAACTATCAGTTTAATTTCGAATTTAAAGAGGGCACGAAAAATCTTATTCTAGTGAAGAGTTTCTCATCCATGACTCATATTTATGAAGCCATCATGGGGAACAGCGATCACACATCAGGGTTCGTGAAGTTTGACCAAACCCTGATTGAAGACCTGGATATCAGCCAGATCAGAAATCACATTCAGATTGTGGCCCATGATCAGTTTTTCGCAGCGACTGTCAGAGAAAACCTGGTGGGACTCGGAGTGGGACGCGAGTTCTTGGAGACTGAGATCCAGGATGTTCTCATGAAGACCGGATTATTTGAAAATATCGAAGGTCTCCCAGAGAAACTCGAAACAAAAATCAGGCCCAATGGCTTTCCGTTCACGAAGTCGCAACTTCTCGCTCTTCAGATTGCGCGAGCTCTTCTATTGAAACCAAGAATTCTTTTCGTGACACCCGATTATGAGCAGATTTCAACCTACAAGAGAAAACTCATCTATCAGGAACTACTCAATAAGAACAACAAATGGACTCTCCTCTTCTTCACCCAGAGATATTACAAGGGTGACTTCGACCGGATGCTCATGCTCGAAAGATCAAGCGTGAAAGATCTGAGTAATGAAAATGAACTTCTGAAGGAGATTGAAAACTATGGCTGATCAGAATAAACCTGTTTTCTATGAAGAACGGCAGGCGGCAAAGAAAGAATTGTACGCGGACACTCCTCAGCAGATGCTGGACGTCCATGATCTTCCGGACGTTGCGAAGATGCTCACCCGACTGGTGGTTGTGTTCTTCCTCTTCATGATGATCTTCCTCATCGCTATTCCCTGGCAGCAGACGGCAGATGGAAGCGGCAAGGTCATGGCCTATCTTCCGCAGGATCGGGTGCAGAATATTCACGCCACGGTTTCCGGGAGAATCAAGAAATGGTTTGTCCGCGAGGGATCTTTCGTTAAGAAAGGAGATCCGGTTCTTGAGATCATCGACATCGACCCCAATTACATGGCGAGACTTAAAACGGAATACAATGCAGTGAAAAGTCAGTATGAAGCGGCTGCCGCTGTCGTGACCACTGCGAAGTATGATTACGATCGTCAGCAGGATCTATTCAAGCGCGGTATCTCCTCCCGTAAGGACATGGAGCAGGCGATTATTGCATACAAGAATGCGCAATCTCTCGAAGCCCAGTCACTTGCCAACTATACCCAGATGCAGTCGAAATTCACGAGACAGGAATCCCAGCTCGTCACGGCCCCGGTGGACGGGACGATTGTACGACTTCAGGTCGGAACAAGTTCAGTCGTTGTGAACCAGGGACAAATTCTTGCAGTCTTCGTTCCGAAGAGTGACCAACTTTCTGTTCAGCTTTATATCAGAGGCCGAGATCTTCCCCTCGTCCATGAAGGAAGAAAAGCACGCCTGCAGTTTGAAGGCTGGCCTGCGATTCAGTTCTCCGGTTGGCCCTCAGTAGCAGTCGGAACTTTCTCCGGAGTTGTGACCTTCATCGATCAGACTGCCACGTCGGATGGACTTTTCCGCGTGATCATTGTTCCGGAAAAAGGTCAGGCGTGGCCCGATCCAAGATTCATCCGCCAGGGAACCAGAGTGAATGGTTGGATTCTCCTCAATAACGTAGCTCTTGGTTACGAGCTCTGGAGACAGTTCAACGGATTCCCGCCCTCAATCGACGAAGCACCAGCAGTTAAACTCGAATCATCTAGCCAGGATATTCCGGAATGAAGAAGTGTATATTTTTACTACTGATTACTACCCAGGCCTTCGGAGCTCTCTCTCCTGCTGTCGTCAAAGACAGTGCCCTGAAATTTCATCCGACGGTTCTTGCGGCGATGGAAAGTATGCGGGCGGCAGAAGAATCTGTGACTGGTGCCGGAGGTTCTTTCGACGCCAGGATTGTTTCGGACTACAAGAGACAAACGAAGCATGATTACAATATTTCCCTCTCCCGCACTCAGCTGGAAAAACCGTTGCGAGTGGCCAACTCTAAAGTTTACGTAGGTACTGAGCAGATAAGTAATCACAACGGAAGACTCGCACCGATTTATAACACCGGAAACCCGGCCACTACCGGGCAAGCTGGTTTTTATAATCTCCTGGGACTTCGTTTGTCGCTATGGAAGAACCTCACCCTTGATCCCTCTCGAGCTATGCTGAAGAATGCGAAATACAACGCCACGATGGCGGAATCCGAAAAGAAGTTAACCGAACTCCACATCGGGAGATTCGGTCAGCTCGCATACTGGGAATGGGTAACGGCAAAGAAAGTCGAACATGCCTATGAAGAACTATTAAAAAACGGCGAAACAAGAAATGAGTATCTCGTTACCCGGACGAAAAAAGGTGATATCGCTCAGATTGTTGTTACGGAGAATGAGCAATATGTAGCGAGCCGCAAAGGAACTCTTCAGGGTGCAAAAGAAAGGCTTCTCCGCTCAGAATATGCGCTCTCACTCTTCTATCGTGATGAAAGTGGCGAGCCTGTCATTCCGGGTGCCACTGAAAGTTTTGAGGATTATCCGGTTAATCTCTCTGCCCTACTTGAAAAGATTGACCTCAGTATGGGCATTGATGAACTCGTGAGTAAACGTCCCGACTTGAAGAATCTCGCACTCTCTGTTGCTAAAACCGAAGTTGATCTGGAGCTTGCAAGACAGGATTTAAAACCGCAGATCGATGTCACAACAGAGTACTTCCAGAGGACAGTCGCAAATCCGGCCATGCCCCGCGATTACCTGATGGTGATGGCGCAGGTAAGTATTCCGATTGAAAGGAATCTGGGGAACGGTAATATTGCAGCTGCCAATGCCCGTAAAATGGTAGCTGAAAGACAAATGAATCTCGGGCTTCAAACTTATAAGAACGACGTCATGGCCTTAAGAAGATCACTATATTTAAGATTAGAACAGGTCACTCAATCGGAAATTGAATTCTCGAAGGCAAAAGAACTTGTCACCTCCGAATCATATAAGTTTAAAACCGGCGGCGGGAATTTGTTCTTAGTGAATATCAGGGAAGAGGCCCAGGCACGTGCGGAAGCCCATTTCCACGAATCGCGTCTGGCCTTCATGGACACACTTCTCACCTATCAGGCCCTCGTCAGCACAATTGAATAAAAAAAAAGGCTCGCAAAAATGCGAGCCCAGATAAAACGAGCCCCTTTTAAGAGGGGATCTTCTGTAATTAAATTATTTAATTTTCCAGGATATCCACGCGCCCAAGTAGGCCGATTCCATAGAAATAGGAATGTCGTCCACGAAGACACCGAGGTAAGGCATCACATTCACTGTCGGTGTGACATCGTGAGAAGCACCAACCATAATGTCCTGGTAAATATCGCGGAAGCTTGGCTTCTTGCGATCACCAATTGATTCCCATCTCTTATTGTTTTCGATCATAGACTGGAAGTAGGCTTGAAGTTTTGTCTTCTCAGTGACCGCGTATGAAACGTACGGAGAAGTGTAGAAACGAAGGCGTGAAGCATTGTAACGGTCTTCATAGATCCAGACACGTTGCTGAAGTTGGAGACCAAACTGAAGCTGTGGAGTTGGATCGTAAGTAATGAAGTGAGCAAGCTCAAGTTGGTGAGTGATGTCACCAAAAGCTCCACTGTTATAATGACGACTGAAGTGAGACGTAGGAAGTCTCATCGCCGGACGCATGAACCAATTAAACTTTTTATCTTCTGAAGAAATAACTGTCCCGGCAAAACCGACGAGAAAATCTTCAAGTCCTATCGCAGCACGATCTTCCCCGACCGGACGGTTCATATCTCTAGGATTATTTAAATAAATGGTGGCCCTTGGAATAAAAACGAACTTCATAATCCAGCCGAAATCGTAACCGAAGTTTACCT
>JAYVHR010000135.1:0-13203 GCA_043771075.1 Bacteriovoracaceae bacterium | reverse complement strand
GCCCTGTTGAAAGTGGCGACGCTCAGAGGTTGCTTAAGGCAACAAGGTCTTCCGGATCTCGAACGTGTCTATAAGCTCATTCTCGCTGAGTTCAGAACGGGTGAGCTGGGTCGTGCCAGTTTTGGTATTCCGCCTAAGAAATAATGTGATAGAATCAGTCTGACGACTAACATCTCAGAAGGAGAATCTCATGGCTCGTGGAGAAGGTGGACAAGATAAAGGTAAGGTCAAGGGCAAGCCGAAGCTTACGACTAAAGAAAAGCAAGACAAGAAAAAAGAAAAATCTAAGACCAAAAAATCTTACGATTAGTAAAAAAAAGGCCGGGGTAACCCGGCCTTTTTTTTATTTATTGTTAGAACCACCACGTGAGCCTGAGCCTTCCGTTGGTTGCGATGAACCGGACCCTGTCCCGGAATCCGTACTTTCTGAATTTCTGCTGCATGAAACTGAGAGTGAGAGAATTGCGATAAGTAGAATAAATATTTTCACCTTAACCTCCTGTGTACGGGGCGAAACCTTATTCACTTTTCCATGCCCATCCGGGGAAGAATACTTAAGTTCGCCTTGATTTTGATCAGAAAGAATAATTCACAGCAAGAGACGCGTTACTTCCCTGCGTTTTTCTGTAGATGGGCCCTGACGGCCTCAATAGTTTTCTTCACATCAGGAACGACGCGGCTTTTCACAACCCATGCCAGACTGGAGTCCGGAGTAATGTGGGTGATATAAGTGAAGAGAGTTTTCCCATCGAAATCTTCGAAGATAATTGAACCTTTTGTTGCCTTCAATTGTTTTGATTTCACGAGATCCCAAGTAAGGATTTCGTCTTTCCCTTCCTTCACAATGGTATGTCTGGTGACATACTTCGAGTTACTGGCCGGTGCCGGTAAGTTGAGTTCAAAGGAAACATCAGTGATATTTCCGCTTTGTTTTACGATGTCGGATTTCACCAGACCCGGAATGAACTTCTTGTGATTTTTGAAATCGGCGAACACACTCATGTTTTCCTGGGGTGTGTGAGGAATGATATTGATCAGTGTGACTTTCGGAAAAACTTCACCTTTCAGTTCTTCCACCCTGGTAATTTCCTTGCCCTGTTTCAGCTGATCGAGTTCTTTGGGTGTCAGGCTTACGCGATAAGCAAAAGAGGAAGCGGAGAGTGTAAGTGCGGCAAAAATAATAATGTTTTTCATGGACTCATTTTAAGGGCCTGGTCTCCAATGGCAAACTATCATTTCATTGCACCCATAAATTACTGATTATCTAATTGAATGAGGCAAAAGTTTCCTCTAATCTTTTTAGATGAAAATTTATGCACTTTTATTGGCGTTAATCCTATGTTCCTGCTCACAGTTTAGAAATGGCCAGGAAGAACCACCTATTCCTGAATCACTCGAAGATGCAGTAAATTCCCATGCGCGCTCGGAAGAAAATTCTGACCGGGATGAATATCAGCATCCTGCAGAAACGCTCACTTATTTCGGAGTGACACCAAAAATGGCGGTAGTGGAAATTTCTCCCGGTGCGGGCTACTTCACCGAAATTCTGGCACCTCTTCTTGCGCGAGAAGGACAGTACTTCATGGCAGTGCCGAGAGTGCCTCCGCATCCGCCGGCCTTCGTGATTGAAAACGAAAAAAAGCTCCAGGACATTCTTCTCCGTCAGGCGGAGGTAAAAGCGAAAACAAAATTCATTCCTTTCGAGCCACTGGATAAGAGAAATCGCACCAGGAGAGATTTTGCTGACGTAGTACTCGCCATTACTTCCTTCCATAACTGGGTGGCCAAAGATGAGACTCGTATCTCTCTCCGGTTCTGCCGGGATATTTTAAAACCTGGTGGAACCCTTGGGATTGTTCAGCACCGGATTGATGAAGGGAAAAAGCGTGTGCCGAAAAGTGGTTACATGTATGAGAAAGAAGTTATCTCTCTTGTCACGAAAGCAGGATTCAAGTTCGTAGGAAAATCAGAAATCAATGCCAATCCGAGGGACACTGCTGACTATCCGGAAGGAGTCTGGACCCTTCCTCCGACGTACCGGATGGGGGATGTGGATAAACGAAAATATGAGTATATTGGTGAAAGTGACAGAATGACTTTGAAGTTTATCAAAATATAAATGATGGGGCCGGTTTGGGGCCCCATCTATTTTTAAAAGAACTTATTCAAGCCTACACGCGCCCAGGTAATCATCGTGATGGTTTCTATGAGGTCTCAGCGCAGGACAGGCAATGATGATCGTGTGGGCATCCATATTACCGGTCTGGTGACAGACTTTCACTTTAACCATTTTCTTCACGGATGATTTTTTCGATCCGCCCCCGCTCGATTTTGTTTCTGTGATTTTTTTCACCCACAGATATTTCGCATCAAGATTGGCACAGTCTGAATCGATAGCGTCATCAATAGTCGGTTCATCTTCCGGAACGGGAGCTGGATCTGCCGGATCGGCGGGATCAGCGGGAGGAAGTACTTCAGGGTTAGCAATACATGCCGAGAAAATCGGGGTGTCGAGATCAGTTTCTGTGTCCTCAAAGGCAGACTGACAACCCGGCAGAGCCTGACAGGACATGACGTCAGTCGCAACTGCGCAGTAACCATCCTTTCCTTCGATGGCCATGTTCATTTCAAAATAGTCGTCTGGATTACAGGACGTGATGAGAACGCACGTTAGAAGTGTGAGTGGGAATTTCATGTGAACTCCGATTCATTCGGAAATCTCTGGATTGTTTTTCAGCAAACGTGCAACTGTAAAAAACGTCCAACAACAAAGGCAGAGATATGTATTTTCTGATTATAAAACTTATCAGAATGAGAATCCGGAAAATCGACAAACAGAATAAAATTGAGCACTCATAAGTGTATGCTTTTTCGACTATTCCCAAGAGATATTAAGTTTACCCACGGTGACGGCCGGGAGGCCCTTTTTTACGCCTCGCTTTCTTCTATATCCTCTTGGAAGAAAGGGAGTTTTCTATGCTGTGGCGGAACAGAAGAATGAGCGGGAATGTGGTGGACCGGAGAAGTATGGGTGGACCGATGGGCATCGGAGGTCTTCTTATAGGAGCAGTGATTTATTTTCTCATGGGAGGAAATCCTGCTGTTTACCTCGCGCAGAACGCGGGTTCCGTTCAGAGACAGGAGGCCACTCCTGCGCAGGATGATCAGAAGAAGTTTGTCAGTGTCGTTCTCGCAGACACTGAGGATGTGTGGAATTCTGTCTTTCGTTCCAATGGACTTCGCTACAATGAACCTCAGCTCGTGTTGTTTAATGGGATGGTTCAGTCGGCCTGCGGGCGCGCGACGAGCGCGGTCGGTCCTTTCTATTGTCCAACTGACAAAAAAGTTTATCTCGATCTCAGTTTCTTCCGCCAACTCGAAGGAACTCTCGGGGCAGAAGGGGATTTTGCAGCTGCTTACGTGATTGCTCATGAGGTGGGCCATCACGTTCAGAATCTTTTAGGCGTCGCTGATACATTCAATGACCGCGCACAGGGAATGGATGAAAACGGACGCAACCGGATGTCAGTGCGAATGGAACTTCAGGCCGATTGTCTTGCGGGTGTCTGGGCCAGTCAGACTGATCGCATGAATAAAATTCTCGAGGCCGGTGATATTCAGGAAGCGATGAACGCAGCGACAGCTGTGGGCGATGATCGCCTCCAAAAAGCATCCCGCGGTGAAGTTGTTCCGGATTCATTCACGCACGGCTCATCTGAACAACGGATGACAGCCTTCAAACGCGGTCATGAAAAAAGTGATCCTCAAGTTTGTCTTAACAGTTATTCTTTTCAGTAAACATTTCTTGGGTCTTCGTTAAGGAAGTGAGAAAATATTTTTTTCTCCCGCTGTACGAATTTCAAGTTATGAGTATGATTCATCGCCAAGCGAAGATCATCTATGCCAACTCACATGAAGCTCCCATCCATTCTGATTTTTCTCTCTCTCCTGGTACTCTGTGCATTTTTTCCTGAGGGAAAAGTGATGATGAGTCCTTCATCTCCGGTGAATACGGCGGATACTGCCTGGATGCTGACAGCGACTGCTCTTGTCCTGTTCATGACTCCGGGATTATCATTTTTTTACGGAGGTATGGTCGGTCACAAGAAAGTCATCTCAACGATGCTACTGAGTTTTGTCTGCATGGGGATCGTAAGTATTCTCTGGGTGGTGGTAGGATTCAGTCTTTGTTTTGGAGATTCAATCGGTGGAATTATCTTAGCCCCGCGGACTTTCTTCATGTTCAGAAATGTGACCGGGGCCACTCACGCGGAGCTATCTCCCACCATCCCGCTTATTCTTTTTGCTCTTTTCCAGATGAAATTCGCCATCATTACTCCGGCACTCATCACCGGCCCATTTGCTGAGCGGGTGAAATTTTCCAGTTACACCATATTTGTTTCTCTCTTTATCGTTTTCATCTACGCGCCGCTCGTTCATATGACCTGGCATCCGTAAGGAATTCTTCGGACTGCGGGGGTTCTTGATTTCGGAGGAACTGTCGTTCACATGAGTGCCGGACTTTCAGCACTGGACGCTTGATGTCTTCCCCTGCCACGGCGTCGGAGGGATGACTGGAGTTTTTGTGAAGGAAAAAGGACTTCTCTTCGGAGAGACTAAGGTTTTCCTGACCCATCTTCTCGCTCTCATAGGGATATCAATTTTCTGCGTCCTCACGTCCTTCGGGCTTTATTGGATTACGAATAAACTGGCACCTCTTCGGGTGGAGAAAGAACACGAGATTATCGGCCTCGATCTAATTCTTGAGCATGTTAAACTGAAAGCTTAGATATATATTCAGCAGGGTTTCTGTTAAGCTTAACCCTGAATGAAAATACCCGAAATTCCGCCGAACGAAGGCCAGCGTCTTAAAGATCTCTGTGACTATGGCATTCTCGATACAGACTCTGAGTCCAACTTCGATCAGATTACCGCTCTAGCTGCGGAAATATTTGGCGTTTCATTTTCCGTCGTGAGCTTCGTAGATCAGCAAAGGCAATGGTTCAAATCTCGTCACGGAGTTTCAGTCTCAGAAACACCCAGAGATATTTCCTTCTGTGCCCACGCGATTCTAGGCGATGAGATTCTGGTCATACCGGATACGCTGAAGGATGAAAGATTTTCAGCTAATCCAGCAGTCATAGGTCCTCCCTTCATTCGTTTTTATGCCGGAGCTCCGTTGATCTCGCCAGGTGGCCAGCGACTGGGAACTCTCTGCGTTTTTCATACTGAAACAAAAACAGTTTCATTATCTCAGAGAAACATCCTGCTTTCACTGGCCCGTCATGTGATGGCCATTCTTGAACTCAGGAAGAAGAGCGATCAGGTCGGGGCCTATGCGAAAATTTTTCTTCAATCTGTTGATCCAATCATGACACTTGCACCTCCGGAATGGCGCTTCACTTCGGCCAATCCAGCGACGCTGAAATTATTTAACGTGGACACTGAGGACAAGTTTCTTGCACTTGGACCCTGGGATATTTCTCCCAAGTATCAGCCGGACGGAGAGCTTTCTCAGATAAAAGCACCGCGGATGATTTCCTCTGCCATGGAGAAAGGAAGTGCTTTCTTCGAATGGACTCATATTCAATTGAGTGGAAAGATCATGCCCTGTACTGTTCTTCTTTCCCGGATTGATCAGGGTAGTTCACCGTATCTGCAGGCCACGGTTCGTGACATCACCGAACAGAAATTTCTTGAGGGCCAGTTCGTTGAAGCGCAGGCGATTTCTAAGATCGGATCCTGGAGTTACAATCTCACGACTCATCAGCAATATTGGTCTGAGGAACACTATAAAATTTTTGAAATTTCTTCCCCTCAGCCGGATGATGTTCTCCACACGATGTATCGTGAACGGATTCATCCGGATGATCTACCGGTCCTGGATAATTTACTAACACGTGCCCTGAATTACGGGGAAGATTTTGTCTATGATCACAGGATTGTTTTTGATGGCGGTTCACGCATCAAATTTGTCCGCGGAAAAGGAAAAGTTCAGAAGAATGCTTCCGGAAATCCCGTCTCGGTCAGTGGTACATGCCGGGACAGAACAGAAGACGTAGAAAGCGAAGAAAGACATCGCATGCTCCTGGAAACCATGAGTGAAGGACTTGTGATTCTGAATGAGAGCGGCGTCAGTGGATACAATTCTTCAGCACTTAAAATCCTGCAGCTCTCTTCAGAAGAAATTTCGGGTCTGGTCTCTCTTCCAAAGGGATGGGAAGCAATCCGCGAAGATGGAAGCCGTTTTCAATTGCGTGAACACCCCGGAATCCTGGCGCTAAGAACCGGAAAAGTTATCCCGGCCATCAGAATGGGAGTGCGTCTTCCGGATAATGAAATTCGCTGGATCACCATCAACTCTGTTCCGGTAGATGGAAGAGAGGGGAGGTATGTGATTTCGACATTCTCGGATATCACTCCGCTCATGCGAGCAGTTGAAGAGCATCGCTTTGTTCTCGACGCCATTGGCATTGGGGTGTGGAAAGTAAATCTGTTGACCGGTGAACAGATTTGGGACCGGAAGATGTACCAGCTCTACGGTGTCGATACGAAATTTTCCAATACATTTAACAACTGGCAGACTTTACTGACCAAGGAGTCCAGTGAAGCTGTGGATGAGGGATTGTCACGGCTTCTCTCTGGCTCTGATACTTTCTCTGCCGATCTTGAAGTCGTAAACACTTCGGGACAGAATAAAATTCTGGGTTCCAAGGGGCAGGTCATCAGGAATAAGTCCGGTGAGCCTGTGATGATCTATGGAATTAACTGGGACCGGACCAAGGAGCTTGAACTCCAGAAGCATCTGGAAATTGAAAAAGCGAAATCTCTTCATCATGCAAAACTTGCGAGCATCGGTCAGCTTGCTGCGGGTGTGGGCCACGAAATTAATAATCCGCTTGCGATAATTGCAGGCCTTATCACTATGACCGAGCAGCTTCTGCTGAATGGTTCCGATCAAAATGTTATCGCTGACAAATTTCGTAAGATGGAATCATCTGTTCAGCGCATATCCAACATCGTGAAAGGTCTCCGCACATTTGCCCGTTCTGATAAAGACGACGTCTCCGAATTCGATCCCTTTCTCCTGGTCATTGAAACAGTTGATCTCCTGAAAGATATTTATTCCAGGGAAGGAGTGAGCATTCAGATCATGGCCGACGAGCTTCCCGTCATCATGAAAGGAAATCGCGGGAGGCTCCAGCAGGTGCTGGTGAACCTTCTCTCTAATGCCAAGGATTCCAGCATTGGCATGAGTGACAGGAATATCAATCTCGTTGTTGTTCCTCTTTCGAATGAACTGGAGATCATCGTCCAGGATAAAGGTTGTGGAATTCCTGCTGGTATCAGGGAAAAAATCTTTGAACCTTTTTATACAACGAAAGATGTGAATATGGGGACAGGGATTGGTCTTTCCCTTGTGAACACTATCGTCAAAGAACATGACGGGAAAATTGAACTGAAATCAGAATTGGGAAAGGGAACGGATATCAGTATCAGGATACCGTTAATTTCTGCGACAAAACCGATGGCCGTACCGTTGCTTGCCAAAAAGGCCACTATCTGCAAAATAAACTGTCGTGTTCTGGTCGTGGATGATGAACCCGATCTTCGGGCAGTACTGAAAGAAATTCTTTCTTACAACTGCACTGAAGTCGTGACAGCGGAATCAGCACGGGAAGGGCTCAGAATACTGAGAGAAGGAAACATAGATGTTGTTCTCTCAGATATTAAAATGCCCGTCTTGGATGGATTTGACTTTCTGAAGGCCATCCGGAGTGAACCCGCCTTCGCCGCTGTCAAATTTCTTTTTATCACTGGTGGGATTGAAATGTCTGCGGCAGAACTGAAAGTGGTGAAGAGTGACTCCGACGGAATTTTCTATAAGCCCGTGAAGTTCCCCGAGCTCTTTCAGAAATTGAAAATTCTTTTTCCTTAATCAGCGGACTTTCAGGCAGGCGCCGAAATATCCTTCGCCCATATCCACACGCCCTTCGGGTGCCAATGGAATATTGGAGAGTGGCCCCTGGGTCGAAGTCAGAGGGAATCTGATACTGCTCGAAACCATCTCTCTTAAGTTCTTATCAATCCGGCCCCTGATAATCCCATTCAGCCAGCTTGATTCACGGAGAGCGTGACGGGCCGTTCCCGGAACCACATTCCAGTTGGCGACTCCGTTCTCTAGGCAGAAGTCTCCGCCGTTACAGATGGAAGGTGTGAAACCGATGTTGAAATCGATGTCTCCGCCAATCTTACCCTGACCGATAAATACGCCGCCGCGGAAGCATTCGCGTGTTTTGAGAGACACATTATATCTTCTGGTCGCGGGATCGAACTGCATGGTCGGAGGCCCGTTGAGATAGCAGCGTAACCCGTCGGGATCTTCTTCCACCGCAAATACACATCCTGCACCCTGGGCAAATCCGTCGCGGCGGACAATTTCGCCGCGACTATCTCTTTGCGGAGTAAAGTCTCCACGACCACGGTGACAAAGGCGGCCTGAATGATACATGGCCCGCATGAGATTATTCAGTTCATTAATATCGACATACGTCTGAATCGGACAATTCGGAATACTTCTTCCTTCGTGGGTCGAAGGTCTTTCCTGGTCGCAGATTTCCGGAAGACAAAAGCCAACAGAGAGTTGAGCATTGTTATTCAGTCGGCCCATCATTTCAATTCCGCTCATGAGAGTGGAATTCGACTGTGCCGCTGCAATCTGTAAAGCGACCGGAGCAATTTCTCTCTGGTAGAGGGGAGAAAGATTCAGCGCCCGAAGGCGGGGTTCAAAATCCGTGAGACGTTTCCTCATACTTTCAGAAGTCACATTCTCATTTCTCCCCATGGCCTCCCGGAGTTTCTGTGCCGCTCTTTCCGGCGAAGGGATAGTGGCCTGTGAATAAAGGATCGTATTTGAGCCGGTGTAGTTTGTTGTGAGGCATGCGTGACCAGCGGGAATAATTCTTCTTTCGCGTTTAATGATTGAGCACTCCAGAAGATCGACGTATTTTTTTACGGCAAGGTTTCCCATCCCGAGTTCTGAAACCATTGAGTCGGCAGGTGTATCCAGACGAGCAGGCCCTCGGTTTCCTGCCAGACCCGTCAGATAGCCCGCCACTGTCGTTTCAAAAGTTGTCGAGAGAACACCGGCAATGGCCGTTTCAATGGTCGGACGGAAGTGTCTTGCCATGGGAGGAAGACCAGAGAGCTTGAGAATTTCCAGAGTCTCAGGAGTATAACCACTGAGTCCCGTCACGGTTGATGTTCTGAGTGAACGGTCAATCATAGCGTCCGAAATAAACGGCTGGCCCGTAACATTTTCCAGTCTCACACCCGACAAGACAGGTGTGCGGCCAAAATCCACCTGGGCGCTAAGACAGACTTCGCGACGACCATCGAGATTCATTTCAAGATTATTAAGCCCGATATCTTCGAAGGCCTGTCCGCGATTTTCAAAACCAATTCCGACAGAAAATCCGAGTGACATGGCATTGATGTTAAAACATGAACGGATGGTATTGCCCTCGATGGTGAGTGCAAGCGGAACAATATCAATTGAACGCAAAGCTACCGGACGGGTAAAATTCATTGTCGCCGGACGGGCGACGGAGTTGGGACGGCACTGATCCATCCGTGATCCCATGACAAATGAGCAGGGAAGAGCAAAGCAAAGGCGTGTTTTAATTTCTTCAGAGATTGAAGTGCTGCTGCAAAGGGCGGGATCGTTACAATTGATCGCCGCAAAATTTGCATCGCGCGATTTTTCTCTTTCACATAATTCTTTATTATAGGGAAATCCCACCGGTTCAAGAGGATAGTCCCTGACAAAACTCTGTTTGAAAGTATCTGATGTCAGGAATGTCTGAAGGGCCGGTAGTGCGCGTCTCTGGATTTCCTGGGAATTCTGAAGGACACCAGTGAGAGCGTTACTATCTACCTGCATGCGCATGAGCTGCGAGCGGCATTGACTGGCCTCAGGTGGCGGAGTCTGAGAAAAAACCTGCGAAGATAAAAGAGTGAGAAGAATTAAATATTTCATTGTCCGCTGACTCCGGCACTTCCGCGCAATCGAAGACACGCACCGAAATATCCGGGCCCTGAATCCACGCGACCTTCTGCCTCAAGAGGAATGGAAGCAAGGGGCCCCACACCACTGGCCATGGGAATCCGGATCGAATCGCCGACAGCAGAAGTAAGTGCTTCCTGAATTCTGCCGGAAATCATGTCGTGGAAAAAACTCGAAGGACGAAGGCCGAATCGTTCTGATCCCGGCACCACTTGCCAGTTCACGTCGGGATTATCCATGCAGAAATCTCCGCCATGACAGGCCTTTGGTGTGAATGAGAAATCAATATTAAAATCTCCACCGAAGCGACCCTGACCAAAAAGAACCGGGCCACGGTAACAACCACGAAGATTAACCGTCGTTTTATATTTTCTGATGCGGGCATCGTATCTGATCTGAGGAGCATTATTCAGGTAACAACCCATTCCACCCATTTCCATATAACAACCGGAGCCGATAGGTTTCCCTTCCGGATCATACGTCGGCTGACCGTTTTCCATCGTCGGTACATAGGGACCGCGGCCTTGCTGACACATTCTTCCCGCTCTCCACAATCGGTCAAAAACCTGGTTCATTTCATTCAGGTCAACGTACGCCTGAACCGGACAATTCGGCATCGACCGTCTTGCGTGGGGAGAAGGATTGGTATCACTACAGATTTCCGGAACACTGACTCCCACGTTGCGGGAATTTCCGCCGGAGAGTTGATTCTGTATCTGGATGAAATTCACGACCTGACTTTCCAGCTGGTTCCGGGAAATACGGTCTACCAGTGGATCAACGTATTCAGTGATGTATTCTTCCAGAGTCTCACGGCGCCTGCGGCGTGTTTCCTGCGCAAACTCACTCTGATCAGCGGGCCGATCAAACTCATCAGTCTGGGCACGAATCACATCTTTCAAGGCCAGAAGTCTCTGCTTCACACTCTCGGAAGTGATCTGCAGATCCCGGGAAATGGACTGAAGGTTCATGAGCTCGTTGATCATAGGACTGGAAAAATTTTCGGGAGTGATCGGGCCATTGAAACCCTGAACGCCTACGCAAGCATGAGTCGGCGG
The DNA here is from genome assembly GCA_043771075.1 of Bacteriovoracaceae bacterium. Taxonomy (GTDB): domain Bacteria; phylum Bdellovibrionota; class Bacteriovoracia; order Bacteriovoracales; family Bacteriovoracaceae; genus Peredibacter. Next base: position 2,079 of record JAYVHR010000135.1, on the reverse strand, counting down.
AATCGGCCGGCCGGCACCACGCAGGGCCGCGCATTCAGTTTTTGCCAGTTGGTTTCTGATCTGCAGATTTCCGATACCAAGTTCACTCGCGAGATTCTCACTACTCACAAGATGCGAACTTGTTCCGGTCGCCTGAGAAGCAAGTGTATTTATCTGTTGCTCGAAGACTGTCGCCAGACTGGTGCGGACTGCTGTTTCCACAGTGTCACGGAGAGGCTGAACAATAACCGGGACAATTTCGCCCTTAATCCTGTCGATTTGTCCGGCCGGATAACCGGAGAGTCCATCAATTGTGAGATTCTGCGAAGCCGTACGGATCATGCTGTCCGAAATAAACGGCGTCCCGTCCGGAGATGTGAGAGTGAAATTTGAAATGGGAGTGGGTGACGAAAGATTCACACCGGCCGACATACAGACTTCACGGGGACCATCGAGAACGGGATTCACATTACTGATATTAATTGCGCTGTCGCTGAGTTGTGTTCCTGTCGTATCAAGACCAAGTCTCACAGACATGCTGAGAGCGAGTTCAGTAATCCGGAAACACATTGTTGCCCGGTTGGAAGAAAATTCCACTCTCGTCGGAGTCAACCGGATTCGCTGGATATTAACCGGAGTCGGAAAGGAAATTTGATTCGGATATATATTCAGCTCACTTCCACATCTTCCGGTCTGGAGAGTTCCTTCAAACATCGGACAAGGAAGTCTGAAACACATCGCCTCGCGGACCTGGGGATTCAGATCTCGCCTTCCGCACAAGCCTTTCTCTGAACAATTAATTTCTGCAAAAAGTGGATTCGTTCTTTTTTCGCGTTCACAACTTTCTCTGTTCTGCGGAAAATCCAGAGCAATAAGTGGGTAGCTTCTTTCAATGAGAGAGGGAAGTGTGGGTGATGCGGAAAAATTCTGAAGTATGGGAAGAAGACTCTGACCATTATTCTGGAAGATAGAATTGTTCACTTCCACGCGGATGAGTTGCGAGCGACATTGAGTTTCTTCAACACAATTAGGTTGAGTCCAGGCGGTCGCAAAAGGAGTAATGGCCATCAGGATGGCAAAAATACGCGTGATCATACCCGGAACGTATCGGAAGACCGGGCAAAGTCTCGAGAACTAAAAGGGAAATGACCAAGATTCCGATAGAATAGCTCAGATAGAAAGAGAAGAACCCTGGCCTTTCAGAAAGGCCCTCAGGTATCGGGGAGTTACTCCCTTCGGACTTCGTGCCACCACTTCAGGGATACCACGGCCCATAATCTTCCCGCCTTCATCACCTGCCGAGGGGCCCACATCGATCACCCAGTCACTTTGCGAAACTACCTGCATGTCATGCTCAATCACCACCACAGTATTCCCATGATCGACCAGCATCTGTAGCTCCCGCAGCATCCTTTCAACATCCGAAGGGTGGAGTCCTGTCGTAGGTTCATCCAGGACGTAAAGCGTATTACCGCGCTCGGCTTTCTGAAGCTCAGTCGCGAGTTTTATTCTCTGGGCCTCACCACCGGAGAGTTCCGTCGCCGGCTGACCCAGACGAAGATAACCAAGTCCGGTATCTTTCAGTACCCGCAGAGGCCGGGAGATTTCATCGATGTCACTGAAAAATTCAAAGGCTTCTTCCACTGACATTCCGAGAACATCTGCGATGGATTTTCCGTGATATTTAATCCGGAGAGTTTTCTCGTGATAGCGTTTTCCATGACAGACCGGACAGGGAGAATAAACACTGGGAAGAAACAAAAGTTCCACCATCACTGTTCCTTCTCCTTCACAATTCTCACAGCGGCCTTTGGGGAGATTAAAAGAAAACTGTCCGGGATCCATCTTTTGTTTTTTTGCTGCCGGTGTGCGGGAAAAGAGTTTCCTCACGTGATCAAAGAGTCCTGTGTATGTTGCGAGATTGGACCGCGGTGTGCGGCCGATAGGTTTCTGGTCAACTTCAATAACTCTCTTGATCTCGCCCTCAACAGTCAGAGTTCCGATCAGCGGGATGACCTCTTCCTTGAAGGCTTCGGGATCTTTTTCTTCTGTGATTCTTTTTTGTCCCAATTTCTCTTCCAGAAGTCCTGTCAGAAGTTG
>JAYVHR010000134.1:0-2927 GCA_043771075.1 Bacteriovoracaceae bacterium | reverse complement strand
TCAATCCTTCCGTTCCTCGTTGGTTCAACGACGATGCTCGCTGTTGGTAAAGCTGCCGGAGCTATCGTTGTGGAAATCGGCCGTCAGTTCCGGGAGATCCCAGGACTCATGGAACTCAAAGCTGAACCAGATCCTAAGAAGATCGTTGATATCGCAACGACAGCGGCTCTTCGTGAAATGATCCTTCCAGGATGCCTCGCGATCTTCGCTCCAGTTCTCGTTGGATTCTTCATGGGCCCGGCGTCTTTGGCCGGCCTTCTGGCCGGAGCTCTCGCGGTTGGAGCAACCATGTCTCTCTTCATGGCGAACGCCGGTGGAGCTTGGGATAACGCTAAAAAATATATCGAGAAAGGTAAGCTTGCTGGTGAGAAGAAGGGAACTGATGTTCACAAAGCTGCTGTCGTTGGTGACATGGTCGGAGATCCGTTCAAGGATACTTCTGGTCCGGGTGTTGCGATTCTCATCAAGGTGATGTCGGTCGTTTCTCTCCTGATTGCGCCTCTGATTGCTCTTCTATAATTTCTAAAAAAAGAGGCTCCATCGGGAGCCTTTTTTTTTTGCCTATTTTACCTAAACCTCTGGTTTTCTGTTGAGGTGATCCGAATACGTCCCTTAATCGGGTCACGATTTGACCCGATTATGAGAATGTCATTTCTGTAGACACCCCTCTGTAGAGTTTCCCTGACGCGATTTTCTCAGCTGGAATTGGGTAAGAATATAGGAGTTATTTTTACCACCCAGGAGACCCTATGAAAACGCTCATTGCTATTGCATTAATTGCTACTTCTTTTGCTTCTCAAGCCGCTCAGATTGCCAGCTGTTCATCAGTTGAGCATCACGGTCATTACGTAGAAATCAAAGACGATAACAAGAAGATTACTGTCCTCGTTTCTAACGACGGCGAAGAAATCGAAGTGCCAGTCAAAGTTACTTCTATCACTAAATCAAGTGTTGCTTTGAAAGATGCTCCGTCAGCAAGCTGGGCGATTCGTCAGGCAATCAAAGGTTCTGCAGAAGTTGACCAGTCAGGAGTGATTGCAATTAAAGGAACGAAGAAAAAAGAAAACGTTCTCATTAACCTCAATACATACTCTGGTCAGAACTTCCTCGTTATCGGTGACTATGTTGAGCAGTTAAACTGCACAAAGGCGGAATAATTTATGAAAAACTTTTTCATTCTCGCTTTTGCCATTGGAACTATGCACTCGTTCGCCAGTGAAATTGATTGCGCTAAGAGCGGATCAAAAATCACGATGGATAAAAAGAACGTCACTATTGAAGCTTCGAATATTCCGATGACGGATGATCTTCGGGAACTCGCGAAGAGTACATCTGGATTCATTGATCCTAATGCAAACGTTAACGTTTCAGTGAGTATCTCTTTTCCGAAGAAAGATATGAAGTGTTCAACTGGTATGCCGAAAGTTTTCAACTGTTCAGGATCAACGAAGAAAGCTTCAGTCTCTATCAACGTTTCTCAGCAGAGCATGATGGGTTCATCCAGCATGCAGACAATGAAGAAGCCGGTTAAGATTGAAAACATCGACATCTCTTCAAGCGTTGGGGCCCAGGGCCCGATCGTTCTTGGCGACGGTCCAACAACTGTGAACCTCGATCAGGTTACTGTTAAGTCTTCGATGTTCGTAAAGATGAGCGGAGATTTTCAGCTCGATCTCGAGCAGGCGTTTAAGACAACTTCTGAGTGTAAATAAATGTAGAAATGAAAAGGGCTCCTCTCGGAGCCCTTTTTTTATTTGGCAGCTGCGACTCTTACGTCGAGTAGTTTTTCAATAAACGGAGTCATGTCTTTTATCTGAATCTTCGTCACTTTATCTTTGCAGCTCATGTCCTTACTCTGCGCCTGGACTCCGCAAACGAGTTGCAGTTCTTTTCCGTCACCATTCACCAGCATCCATGATTTGAGATTATTAGTGTCATACTTTCCGGTCGTAAGAACGGTATAGTCGCCTCTGATTTCGATATTTTCATTCGGCTTGAGATTAATCGCATTGAGTTTACAGAACTTAATAAAGTCACAAGAGCTTGCGATACTGCGGCCTGCCTGAGCCTTGGTTGTCGCCTCAGCTTTCTTCACGAGGGAGAGACTCGAGCCTTTCTTTTTATGCGGATTATTAAGTGTAACCGCCTTATCAAAAGAAATGACCGACCCACGTATGAGTTTGTCTTTGGCGATTTTTTTGTGAGCAGTGTGAGTTGAACAAGCGACCAGAAATGATGACAATAGGGCGATCGATAAAATACGCATGAGTACTCCTGTAAGTTGAACACGCTTCGGACAACAGGAATAAAAACTTGGGCCATTTTGTCGGATAATCAGAATAAAGGTATATCCATTGAAATTCATTATCGCTGCCTTCTTTATTATTGTTGGTTGTTCGCAAATCACCCCGGCGAAGAAGAAGGAGCCTAGGCCAAGTCCTTATCCCCGCATTGAAACAGGAATCAAGCGCATCTGTACGGTGAACCAGGAACTCGATGGATACGAAGAGCGCTACGTCTTCGACTGCAAAGAAGATTATTCAAAAGACTCGCGGCTTTTTGCTGGCTACGGATTCCGCTCAAAACCTGGCCATCCTTATACATCTGGAATCAAATCTCCTTATCCCCGCGGAAAAGTCGCGCGCTCCATTGATATGATTTCCCGCAACCACGCTTTGAATGAAACGTATCTTCACATCATTGATTTCGCCGGCGGACCGGATTCGCACGATAAAAAATCCGTCATCTATTTATTTCCAAGAATTGAGATTCCGAAAGTTACTGAAGTAGGTAATGAAGTGGAACTCCTTCTTCCGACTGGAGAAAAAGCTTTCTTTGATGCTGAGACTGGTGCGATCAATGGTGGCGCCTTGAAAGAAGGTGCGATTGATCTTCATCGCGAATACAAAAGACGTGCCGAACCCAAT
>JAYVHR010000133.1:0-2592 GCA_043771075.1 Bacteriovoracaceae bacterium | reverse complement strand
TCTGATAGACTTGCGAGAAATGTCTGGTTGAGAGAATCGCGAGATCCACTTGAGTAGAATTCGTGAGACTCTGATAGCTGTTTTTGAATGCCTGAACTTTCAGGAGATAAGTTTCGAGAGCTTTGTTGTAAGCGTCTCCGTCAAAGACCGGTTTATCCCAGATGACGTATGATTCGAGAGCGTCACGGTCTTTTTTGGCTTTCTCAAAGAGCTGCATTTCAACAAGCCAGCGTGAGCTCTCTTCGTTTCTGAGTGCTCTGAACTCGGCCAGGATACTGTCTTTCAGAGTGAGACTGGATTTTTCCCAGTACCACTTCTGGAGAGAATAACGATACTGAGTGATGTATGGCTCAACCGGGTGTCTCTGAACAAACAAGCGAAGACCATGGAAGTCGCCCTGCTTTTCCATGAACTGATAAATCTGAGAAAGACTGGTGTCAGCAAGAGCTGACTTACTGATGCATTTTTTAAAGCTACTGATCATGCCTTCGGCCACTTTCGTGTTTTCTTCCACGATTGCAGTCATGATACCGATCTCAAAAAAGCGTGATTGCGTATCATCTTTTAAGTGACAGAACTTTTTCAGATGAAGCTTCGACATATTGAATGATGTGACAAAATCCTGAAGACGGTACATGCGCTCAGTGAGTTTGAGCTCTTCCACGCGTCTCTCCGCCCACTGCTCATCCGTCATGCGGGCGTGAGCGAGCTCGAGCCAGTGATAACTTTTCGCAGTCTCACCCATTTCAAGCTGGATCATGGAAGCGAAAAATGCCGCTTGGTATTTTACTTTATCGGTATAGAGCTTGTGCACGTAAATCGACTCAAAGCCTTTAGCGGCGGCGACACGGTCACCTTTTTTCGCCATATCCTGGTACTGCATGAAGAGTATGTTACCAAGAGTGATCTCGGCCTTCTCAATCGTTTCTTTTGAGAATGTGAGGAAGCCAGCCTTCATCTCGTGAATCCAGTGCGCAAGTTTCACCGTATTTTTCTTCTCAATAAAGTGATCGAGTACACGGGTCATCTGCTTCTGCTGATCTTTCAGGTGTTCCGGGTAATACTTATTGAAGACAGCGAGAACCTGAGAAGCTTTCTGATCGTCATGCAATTCATAATAGATTTCAAAAAGCTTAGGATAAATCTGCTCACTTCTCGGATCGCGAGGCCAGAAGGCGAGATGCTCGGAATAAGCAAAGATAAGGAATTTTTTGTTTTCTTCTTTCGGAAGGACTTCCATTCCGGTGAGTGAGAGGAGTGAATCGAAGGCTTTTCTTCCGATTTTCTCTTCTTTAATTCTCTTCGCTTCAAGAATCGCTTCCACATAGCTGGGAGCTGCATCTTTCCAGCGACGGACAGAGTAGTATGTTTCTGCGCGGAAATAGTAATACTCAATACGCTTTGTATCATCGAGCGTAATCAGATGTTCAAAGAACTTAAGAACCACGTTGAGTTCGTTTTCGTTGAAGTCTGAAGAATCTTCCTTCATGTTCTTGGCGACCTTAATCTGAAGGAACCCGGCAAGAGTTCTCATCTTTTCGATGGCATCAGCTTTCATCTCAACGGGAAGCTGCTTCTTCTTATCAGCAGTCTTGTTGAAAACTTCCGCTTTCTGGTAATACTTCACGAGCTGACCGGACGTTTTCTCATGCTCCGGGAAGCGCTTGTAGTGGTTATAAAAGTCGAGGTACGTATGGAACAATTGTTCCTGGTACTTCTCCCAGCCATTTTTATTAATGAGATCCTGGACTGCTGCGAGGATCTGATCAGTTTCTTTCATGTGACCCTTATCCATCGCCTTGAGTCCCATTGGCATCAGGTATGGAACCGGATCTTTTTCATGCTTCAGGTAGAATTCAAGACCCTCCAGCGGTCGGGATGCGTACACATAGAAGGATCCGATATTTTCAAGAATCTGGTCACGGATATTGACGTAAGACTTGTCTTTGGATTTAAAGTAAGAGGCCTGGATCGCCTTGATCGCCTTATCAAAATCATGAACCTTCAGGTAACACCAAGAAAGGTTGAAAAGGTGTTTCGTGAGCCATTCATCTTCTGATTTCTTGATGGCGCGCTCGTAATAAACGATGGCTTCTTTGTAGCGCTTTTCATTGTAATAGTGATCGGCCAGAGCTGTCTCCGCGTGGTGACGGAGAGAGTTGTGCGGATCATTTACGAGGGAAATAGTTTTCAGAAGATATTCTTCCGCCACGTTATCTCTTCCGTAATCGCGCGAGTTGAGACCGAGGACAAAGAACACCCATGGTTTGTGGGCCGTATTCGGATACTCTTTCAGGAAATTAAAACCGAATTCTTTAGTCTTCGAGTAATACTTACGGGTTTCAGAGAAATACTCTTCTTTCGGACGACGAACTCCGGCAGTAGATTTCGCGAGGAACTCTTTGTTGTTCTTTTCATGGACGAGTTTCAGAATCTCCGAATGGAGCTCGAGCATGCGGTAGCGCATGTCCGGACCTTTTTTCTTGGCACCATCCAGAATCTTCATTTCAGTCGTCACAAGCTTCATCAGCTCATTCCAGCGGTCTTGTTTTGCAGGTTTAGCAGCAGAAACAGTCGTTGCTGAAAATAAGA
>JAYVHR010000132.1:0-3685 GCA_043771075.1 Bacteriovoracaceae bacterium | reverse complement strand
TGTTTGTTTGCACCGAATGCGAAATCATATCCAAGGTAGAATTCCTTAAGTCCCCCATAATTGAAAAGATGATTTTTAATGAATGATTCAGCAGAAAGCGTACTGAAGTCACGGGTAAATTTTAATTCTACGAGAAAGTTCACACCTAGCGACTCGAGAAGTTCTCTTCTTTTTTCGTAGCTAGTAAGGAGAAATCTTTCTTTTTCGGGTTGAAGAATTTTCTGTGGATGTGGAACGAACGTGACGACAACAAAGGAAAGACCCTTGCGGGAGCACTCAGTCTGAAGTTTCTTAAGTAATTGGCGATGGCCTGCATGAACTCCATCGAAATTTCCGATAGTGAGTCCTACCGGGATGGAACGACCTTCAGCTTGCTCAATTTCAAGAAGGCTGTTCAGTAGTTTCATTTGAAGCACTCTCTATATATCGGCTAAGTTTTTTAAAGTGACGAGGATCATACTGGTACGATCCGGCCGCCTTAAGTGATGAATATTGTCCTTTGCCCGTCTGCTCGAGAAGCTGAAGAAAATAGTTTTTCGTCTCAGGATCCAGGTCAGATTCACGGATGAGACTGGCCGGGGATTTACCGGTCTTATTTATCAGCGGCGAGAGCCATCTGGCAAACTCACCGAATTCAAATTGCCCTTTCCGGAAGCCCGACGGGATGTGATGTTTCACCCCCAGTGCAGGAAGTCCCTTGAATTTCACGATCCAGGAGAGGGCGATCAGGACCGAAAGGAAGGCAAGCGCACCATTGATATAAGGGAATATCGTTCCGAGAGTGGGAGTGTCTCTTAGAATCGGTCCAGATATTGACCGAACTTTTTCTTCAATTTGCCTGGGCGCATCGATTTTTTCTTCCGGACTCTCTTTTGAGTTTTCAGCCTTTGGTAGTGTTGAACCGCCGGCAATAACAATCTCCGGAATACTGAGAGTCTTCGGAATATACTTACCGGAGTCAGGATCAAAATAGCTAAGAGTCACTTGCGCCTCAGGGATTTTTAAATTTTCCTTGGGCAGAAAAGTATAATCAAATATCTTTGTGGCCTCATTTGCATCTGCTATTTTGAGATCGCCATTTGATTCGAATTCCTCGAGACCGGGATGCTTCACCAGATCCGGAGCTTCAAAATTTTCCAGAGCTCCTGGACCCGTGACAGTTAATTTGACTGTCAGAGGTTCATTGACTATCAACCGCGACTGCCCGAACTCCAGGTCGAAATCATGCTTACCTACCAGACCTGTGAAATGGGCCGGAACGGGATCCGGAAGCGGGTTCACCTGAATTGTGATGTTCTCGCTGTTAAGAGTTCTTGTCTTAAGTTCCCGACTGAGACCAAAAGCTCCAAACGGATCTCCTCCGCGCGTAACTGGATAAGTGGCAGAGAGACTCATCGAATCCACTTTAAGCTGGCCAGGTTTTTCAGGAAAAAGTTTAGCTGCATAAATCTGACTTCGGAGATAAACCTGTCCGTCGACCGAAACTCGCTCGGTCCGCTCAGGCTCCTGGATAAAACGCTTAAGAAAATTATTGAGCTTGGGATATTTTTTCACATCGAGATTCTGAACCGGGACTTTGCTGTAAAGGAAATACCGGACGGTGATACCTTCGCCAAGAAACAATGTTTTTTTCGGAACATCCGCCATGACAAAAACGTCTGCGGCTACTTCCGGCTCTTTCAAGACATTAATTGAGACCGAAGGATGACGGATAGTTTTTCCACCCATCTGCACTTGAATATCCCTCAGCCAGGCCGTACCTGTCTTCGCACTGACCAGGTTATATACAATAGTCATCTCACGGGTAACAGTCAGTTTCCCATTCGCGTAGACAGTGCGGGTAGAAACACCCTGGTTGGATTTATCAACAACTTCTACGTTATAAGGAGAGAAATTAACGTTGGGTTCATCTTCTGATTCAGTGAAGACACGGAAATAGGCCTGGAAGACCTCACCAGACACCGGCTTCGTGGGATTTATTTCTACCCTGACTTCGTCCGCAAATGCATGGAGAGACATCGCAAACAGTAATATCGCTGTTAAAATCTTCATTACCAATCCTTACTATTTCTAAGCTTCTTACGATTCAATTCTCTTGTACCTTGTTCAATCATTCTCATCTGCAGCTGGCGATCATCGGACATGAGTTGCTTGAGTTTAGGAGCAAGTTTCTTGGGAGGAAGTGGTTTTTTATCCTGTGCTTCTTCTGACTCGCCATCCTTAGGCTCTTCTTTTTTATCTTCTTCCCCGTCGCCTTCTTTCTTTTCTTCGCCTTTATCTTTCTGGTCTTTTTTATCCTGACCCTCTTTTTTGTCTTCTTCTTTCTTCTCCTGCTGCCCAGACTGACCTTGCTGCTTGTCCTGTCCGCCCTTATCCTGTTGCTTACTGTCTCCGCTCTGGTTCTGCTGATCCTTGTTATCTTTGTTGTCTTTATTTTCTTTGTTCTGCTCGTCTTTTTTCTGCTGCTCTTTCTTTTGTTTCTCCTGACGGAAATAAGAAAGAGTATTCTTTTCCATCTTATCCCGGAGCGCAGAAGCCTCGGGAGAATCTCCCAGCTGCTTATCAAGAGTATCGTAGACAGTAAGAGCTTCCTGGCCGCGTCCCCTTTCAAGAAGTGCGGTCCCGTAATTCAGATACGCCTCTTGGGGAATGTCCTGACCTGAACCATCTTTGGGGAGGTTTTCATCAAACAATGCCATGGCTTCTTCTTTTCCTCCGGCACGATACAGATCATCTGCCAGTTTAACTTTCTGCCGCGGATTGAGTTTGCCTGCCTGAAGATCCTGCATTTTTTTTATCAATTCCGGAGTGTACTCAACTTTTTCCTCAGCGCGCACAGGAGAAAGAAACAAAAACATTCCCAGCGTGAAAATCTTTATCGCTTTAAAAAAATAAGAAAAAACAAGAAGGAGTAGCGAGGGAATAACAATCCACTCCATCATGACAGGCCTGATGACCATGTCCTGTTTTTCTTCAGATTTTTTACCTTCCGACTGAAAGAACTCGAGAATCTCCTCAGAGGGAAGAGAGTATGTATTTGCCAGCCAGTATTTTGCAGAAGGAAGATCGGCTACAGTTGCCTTGAAAAAATTCTCATTGAGTTTTGTGATAACGTCCTGACCACGGTCCTTCTTGTAACCGAAGCGAAAGCCGCGTCCATCATCGAGTGGAATTCTTCCACCTTGACTTGTTCCGACGCCGACAAAGGCAACGTGAATCCCTTCCGGGATTTTCAGTTTTACTCCTGCGGATGTTTCTTCACCATCTGTGAAAACAATGATGTTCCCGCGCATCTCTCCGCCGCCGTCGTAGAAATACTGTATGGACTCCTGGAGAGCGACTGAAAGAGCTGAAGAACCATACTGGTTGCGAAGGAATTTAATACTATCGAGGCGGGCATCAATCAGATCTACATCATTCGTGAACGGGAGAATAGGTTTTTGAATTTCAGCGAAAGCGACAATGGAAAGCTGATGTCCTACGGCTTTTCGGGCAAAGTGTTTGGCAATCAATGTAGCTTTCTGAAGACGGCTTGGTTTTACATCCTCGGCCAGCATACTGGCGGAAGTGTCGATCAGGATAATTGTTCTCTGCTTGGGTATTGGTGTTTTGACTCTTTCTTCTGGACCGCGGGCATCGAGAAGGCTGAAAATCAAACCTCCCATTCCCGCCAGGAAAAGAAGAG
>JAYVHR010000131.1:0-7968 GCA_043771075.1 Bacteriovoracaceae bacterium | reverse complement strand
GTGACGGAGAGACCGTCCACCGATCGATGGGAGATCCCCGAAATCAGAAGATGCTTTAAGTAGCCGATCCTCTTCATCACGAATTCATCGAGATTTGAGGAGAAGATGATCAGGAAGCGCAGGCGCTCGAGGAGCGGGTTACGCTTGTCTGCGGCCTCGTGGAGCACTCTGCGATTGAATTGCAGCCATGAGACATCACGGTTTAAGAAGTGAGCAGGATCAACCGTAAAATTGATCTTCTTGGGGCTTCTATTGGGGTTTCTGCGTTTTCTCATATTTCTCAGAAGTGTCTAAAGTTCAGACACTTTCTCAAATGGCCGTGAAAGTTTTAGTCAATTGCTTGATTCAGTTTAAAAACCTGCCCCCTTCCTGACAAGGAAATAACCCTTTGGTTTGTCAGGATTTAATGGAGGAATTCCTTCATTTTTCTCAATCAGCTTTGTTTGGCATGGAACTTGGAGTCATAGGCTTACATTTCTTACGTTTCCTAGGGGGGAACTATGTCACACAAAAAACACCAATACTGGGTCATGATGCCCATGCTTGGAATTCTTCTTATGTCACCACAAACCGTCCAGACGAAGTACGGACGTTCCATTGCATCGGATGAACCGGTTGCACCTCAAGCTGAAGTGGCGAGACCCGCTTCCCAGACTCCTAAGCTTGATCAATTGATCACCACACTTACTGTTCCGGCGAGACAAAATCCACTGAACTTAAATAGTGATCACTTAAAAGAAGAAATCACCACTGCACTCTCCAAAGTCTCTAAGGCCGAGGATTACAAACAGGAAACTGTCCTGGTTCCGGTGCTGGATAAGCATCTTGAAGAAATCAAGAGTGCTGCAATTAATCTTGTCCAGGTAGAGAACTCCATCAAAGATCTGATTAATCCTGAGGAAGAAGGTGATATCCGCTCACGCATTTCCGAAGCTAAAATTATTCTTGAAGCGTCTTTGAAGGATTACGAGGCATCAAAAGTCGCAGTCGCCAGACGTGATTCTGCTCCGGCCGCACCTGCGGTTGCTGCAACTCCGATTGTTCCTATCACTCCGTCAACTCCTGCACCTGCGACTCCGGCGGCCCGCGCTCCGGGTGTTGTGGCCGCAGAGACAACTGTGGCTGCCGATGAAAAGAAAGACGATAAGAAGGAAGAAAAAGATCCGATCCTTTGCGCTCTCGAAGAGCAGAATAAACTTCTTCAGACTCAGCTTCAGGGATTTGTTCAACAGCAATCACTGATCATGCAACAGCTGATGCAATTGTCGCAGATGGTGATGATGCAGAGTATGTACCGCACACCTGATACATTCAATTACCGGGATGCTTATCAGTATCACCAGCCGCAGACTGCGGGTAACTGGGTTTACTATCCGAATGGACTTCAGCCAATTCAACCGGGCCAGCAGGTTCCGGGACAAATGAACCAGTCGAATATTTTTGGTCTGAATCAGCAGCCTCAGATGGGAATGATGGGCGGATACGGAATGGGAATGCCGCAAGCTCCTCAGATGCAGCAGCCGGGAATGTTGAATCAGGGCGGCCAGTGGGGACTCACTCCTCAGATTGGTCCAGGACAAACGCCTGGTAACTTCGGAATGGAAGCTATGAGCTTCAATATGAGTTCACCGGCAACGGGAGCACCTGCAATGTCTATCGGTAGTTTCATGTAATTTACTCAACTACTAAGGGCCCTCTTTGCAAGAGGGTCCTTCTAAAGAAAACTTACAATCCCACGATACGTTCTGTGTGAACGAACTAAGAAAAGACACTAAAGAAATATTGCTGATGAGGGTTTGCCACCGCTGTCAGCACATCAATGAATCCTCTGTGGAATTGGAACGCTGCACTCAGTGCCAGAAATCCTTTCTACCTCTCCGATACTTCGAAAAAATCCACTCTGCTCACGGCGATCAATGGAAAAACAATTTCTCCTCAACATCAGAAATTGAGGAAGAAGATTTGATCAAGGGCATCTTTGTTCTGTGGTGAGTCCGCGACTATTTTGCTAGTTTCAAATAATGAATCAACAAATAGGCCCTGTGAAAGACTTGAACCCGGTTCTGGTACGTCTCTTTAAAAAAAGAGGGATTTCTCCAGCAGAAGTCGACAGCATTCTTTCCTGGAACTTAAAAGACATCACTCCCCTCACCGACATGATTGATCTCGAAAAAGCTTCCGAGCGCCTTATCCGCGCGATAGAGAACGGGGAGAAAATCGGCGTGTACGGTGACTATGATGTGGATGGAACAACATCCTGCGCTCTTCTGTGGCACTTCTTTGCGATGACCGGAACCGAAGTTGAAGTTTTCCAGCCGAGCCGTTTTGTTGAAGGCTACGGTGTTCATCCATCTTCCATTGATAATGCTCTTGAAAAAGATGTGAAAGTGCTGATCACTGTCGATTGTGGAATCTCCAATACCGCCACCGCTGATTACGCCAACGAAAAAGGTGTTGATCTCATCATCACGGATCACCACAAGGACGCTGCTCCACATATCCCGCGCGCGTACGCCGTCGTGAACCCCAACCGTCGGGATGAAAAAGATTCGGAACTTAAAACTCTCGCAGGAGTTGGTGTGGCCTTCGCACTTGCCCTCCAGATAAAAAATGATCTCGCTAAGAAAGGCATCGAACTTCCGTCTCTCTATCCTCTGCTTCAGTTTGTGGCGATCGGAACTATTTCCGATCTCGCTCGCATGGGTTCACTAAACCTTCGTCTCACACGGCATGGCCTGAAGCAGATTCCGAAGTCTCAGTATCCCGGAGTGCGTGTGTTTTTTACTCCGGAAGAATTGAAAGGCGTGACTGTTTCGTCGGAACGGATTGCCTTTCACGTGGGCCCGCATATTAATTCCAAGGGTCGTCTTGATCATCCGGAACGCGCGATGAAACTTCTTATCGCAAAAGATTCACAGGAAGCACTCGAACATTATACTCACCTCGAAGTGGCCAACCGCGACCGCCGGGTGATTCAGAATGAAGTTTTCACTCAGGCAAAAAAAGATGTTATCTCAGGTCTTTCAGGCTCCGAACTACTGATCAACGTCATGTACCGTCCCGACTGGCATGAGGGAGTGATCGGAATCGTCGCTTCAAAACTCGTTGAGACGTTTGAAGTTCCTGCCGTGATATTCACCGACGCTGAAGAAGAGGGTGTGATTAAGGCTTCGGCCCGCACGGCCGGCGAACTCAGTATTTTTGATCTGCTGGATAGCTGCAAAGATCTCTTCATCAAGTTTGGTGGGCACAAAGCCGCGGCAGGCCTCTCGATGAGAAAAGAAAACTTTCCCGCGTTCAAAGCCCGCGCGATGGAGTACCTCAAGGCCATCCCCGCTCCCCTTCGCACGAAAACCAGAACTTTTGATGTTGAAGTTAATATTGAAGAGTTGAATGGCAATCTCGTGAAGGATCTTGATCTCCTGGAACCCTGGGGACCTGGGCACGAGCGTCCGGTTTTCCGGATGAAAAATGCCACGATCCAATCTTACAAAATCATGAAGGATGCCCACGTCCGCTGGACATTCTCGAATGCTCCGAAAAAAGTTTCGCTTCAGGGAATCAGCTTTAATTACCTTGGTAAATGGAACGAAATGTCGCCGGAAGAATTGTTTGAACTCCAGCAGAAATCAGGACTCACGGTCCAGTTCACGCTGGGAGTGAATAAGTTCAACGGCAATGAAACGATCCAGCTCATGGTGGATAAGGTCATTCCGGGAACCGTCTAAGGTTTCTGCGCTTCAAGAATCAGCCATTCCCGAACTCCGGCGAGTTCATCAGACGTGAGCCTGTCTCTCTTCGACGGAGGCATGCTTCCACTTTCAATTTCCTGATAGAGACGTGAACCCAAAGGATCTTTGAGGTTCACGAATTTTCCGCTGAGGAGAACCGGAATTTTCTCCATTTCTCCGAACCCGCCCCGGGCATTTCCATTGGCGTGACAGCGAAAACATTTTTGTTCGAAAATCTGGCGGGCAATCGCCGAAGGTTCGGTCACAGACTCATACTTCAGCGTGAATTCTTCGAGCCGCGAAATGAGAGGGTTCACCCACGCCAGAATTTTCTCTTCGTCAGTTTGAGTAATTTTCCGGCGGGGATAGAAAACTCGGTATATCTTGATCGGCATGGAGCGCGTTTCCACCGCATTTCGGATCGACTTAAGGAGTGCGATCTGTGGAGGATTGCCCTGGGCCTTAAAAGGATAGCCTTCGGCAAAATCGAGTGCCTTGAGTCCATCCACCTGGTGTTGGGCTATCGGATTTCTATTCGAGAAGATCCTGCCGTAAAGTGGCAGGCGGGTACCGGAATCATGGCAGTCAAAACACTTTTGTTTCAGCAAAGGCTTCAGTTCATGGAAACCCAGGTTCGCGTCGGCGATAATACTTTCCGCAGTCAACTTCTTCTCTGCCAGAAACTCCAGCCTGTCCGTCTCACGTTTTTCTTCCAGCGCTCTAAGAGCATCCTGTTCTTCCTGCGTGATGTTCCGAAAATTGAGCTTCCCCCTTCCCTCGAAGGGGTTTCCACAGGAAGTGACAAGAATAAGACCCAGAATCAGGAGTTTCATAGGCAGAAACTAGCACCGAAACTTAAGCAGTGCCGTTTAGCGGTAATATTTTCAAAATATCGTGTAACTACCCTGACCCGAGCTATACTCCCGCCGCGATTATTATTTAAAAGGAGCTGTGACCATCTCAGAAAAAGGCGTTCCGGGATTCGGTTTTGGTTTCGTTCAGACTTATAAGTGTTCAGTCTCTAAGAAATAATCTCATTCGGGTTCAGTACGTTACTCGACGTACTGAACTTTCATTTCACGATTTACACTGCGGCCCAGATTATCAATCGCTTTCACGACAAATTTGCCGGCGCGCGCTTTCCACAGAAGTGCCTTCCCTTCCCGGGACTTGCCGATAAACTCGTTATTCACAAACCAGAAAAGTTCTTCCGCACTCGAATCGTAATTCCCTTCAAAAGGAATGAGCTTTGAATTTTCCACCTGTGAGCGAAGGGAATAAGTCGTCCCTTCCCGGGGTGAGAGTATTTCCGGATCCACTCCGCGGCCTGAATATTCGTTGTGAGAATACTTCTCACACGATGATCCCGTCGCGGGAACCGGTTTTCGGGGAAGTCCGGCAGCGATGAATGTTTCCAGAATATCGGAGGGCCAGAATTCATGAACTTTTGCGATATCTTTTTCCGAATCAGGCCGGCAGCTGAGTTTCCCGTCACTCTTTGAAATCCAGATCTGGCGATGGACATCGCAAGTTCCGATGGGTGAAGTCCCCGGAATAAAGAAAATCTGCGAGCGATGAAGACAATGAGCACCGGGAAGTTTTCCGGATGTTGCGCAGATATCCACTTTCTTCACTTTATGAGGCGGCTGCCACGCGAGTGTAGAAGTGGCGTCCAGCTTCTCATGTACTTTGACAGTGTCCACGAGTTCGAAAAATAAAGGTGCCGCGACTTCGCGACCAATGAACTGACGGTTCGCCTCGCCGGAAAAATTTCCGATCCACACACCCAGCACATAAGGTCCGAAAGCACCCACCGTCCACGCATCACGGAAACCGGAAGAGGTTCCAGTTTTCCAGCTGACGGGAATGGATCCCCTCCTTAAGAGCCGGTGAAATCTGCGTGACTGAAATTCCGCCCGGGAAAGCATATCAAGCACAAGAAATGATGATGCGTGATCAAGGATACTCCGGCTTTCAGGAAGTTTTTTCAATTCTCCCTGTGAGAAAACAGAATCCCGCATATAACCATGGCGCGGAAGAGCTGCGTAGAGATTCACGAGATCCAGCAGAGTTACTTCAAATCCTCCGAGAGCAAGCGAGTGTCCGTAGAATTCGCGGCTACGTGGAATACCGACACCGGTATTCATGAGGAACTGATAAAAATCCGGTTGCGTGAGTTTCGTCATGAGTTCAACCGCCGGAAGATTACGACTTTCATTAAGTGCATCTTCGGCCGTCAGTGGCCCCTTGAATTCCCCGTCGAAATTCTCAGGATCGTAAGTTCCGAAATAGCGGGGTGTATCTTTGAGAATGGTTCCCGGATGAATGAGTCCTTCCTGGAGAGCGAGACCATAGATAAAGGGCTTCAGCGCTGATCCTGGTGAGCGCAGCGACGTCACACCATCAACCTGCCCCTTAATTTCCTGATTAAAGAAATCAACGGAACCCACCCACGTGAGTATTTCCGATGTCTGCCAGTTCACCAGAAGAACAGCAGCGTTTTTTACGCCATTCATTTTTTTTACTTCAATGTAGTCGCGGACTTTTTTCTCAAATGTTTTCTGAAGGGCAAGATTAAGAGTGGTGTTCACTTCATTTTCACCCGAAGAGCGATCGATCACTTTGTTAGTAAAGTGAGGAGAAGAGAACGGGAGTTGCGAGAGATTACCTGCTGTAAATTCCGGAGGAATTCCCGCTTGCTCAGTCGCGGGAACGAGATGAATCACTTTCTCAAAAAGCCTCATGCGCGCTGACTGAAGTCCCGCCGGAAAGCCCCGGAGAAGCGTTCGTTTGTTCGGATTCTGCGGAATCACGGCCAGAGTCAGGGCATGCGCCCATTTGAGATCAGAAGGTTTCTTTCCGAAAAAAATGAGCGATGCTGCTCCCACACCTTCAATATTTCCGCCCATCGGAACGAGATTGAGATACGCCTCAAGGATTTCGTCCTTGCTGTAAAGATATTCGAGCCAGAAAGCGGAAGTGATCTGATGGAATTTCCCGGAGAGATTCTTGGAATCAATTGTCCCCAGCATCCTTGCGAGCTGCATGGTAATAGTTGAAGCCCCGCTTCTTCTTCCGCCTGAGAAATAGGTGTTCCAGAAGGCCCTTCCCATCGAAACCGGATTTAATCCCCAATGCGAGTAGAAATACCTGTCCTCGGAAATAAGAAAACTGTTCTGAATTTCGGGAGAGATTTCTTTGAGACTCACCCACTGGCGGAATTTCTGGTCATTACTTAAAGTGAGTCGGAGGAGTTCACCTTTTCGCGCGTAAATTGCCTGCGATGAACGGTAGCGGCCCGATAAAGGCTCCCGGAGAAATGGACGGGCAAGAACAGCAGTGATCACCACTGCTGCAAAAACTCCCGCTCCGATAAGAACTCTCCGGAACTTCATCATGGTTTATCGACCTTCATCTTGCCGGCGAGTCCCCTCGCTTTGATGTCTCGGTCATACATGGATTCAGCAAACGCAGGAGGAACGACAAAAGTTCCCGTGTTCGTCGCCTTAATCTTGTAGAGATACTCCGACATTTCAGATTTCACTGTTCCGAAAACAACCACCCGGTCTTCGCGGATATCCACTGAACGTGGAGAAAATGTCGAACCATTATTTTCTTCCGTGTTCCGGATGGAATCCATCACGACTTCAAATCCACCGGGAAGCAAATCCACCAGGGCCACGTTATCGACCGCTCCCCGGTCACGGGTTGTTCTCGTGCGGAGTCTAACCCAGAGTTCGTCTCCGTTTTTCACAGAAGTCGCAGGCTTCTTCGCCATGTCGAGATACTCACGCTGAATTTCGAGACCGGACTCGATGGTTTTCACCGGAAGACTTAAATCGAACCCCGCTCCCGTTGTTTGCCAGAAGACATTGAGCTTTTTCGGGTTGCGGATGGAGATCGAATCAGCTTTCTCCGAGAACGGAGTCTTGAAGAAAGTTTTTCCGGTGAGGGCGAGAATTTTCTCCCCACCTTTCCACGTCTCGAGAAACTTTGCGTCGCTCACGAGACTGCTTCCGGATAGTTCCCTTACTTTCACATAGGCATCAAGAGCAAGAATGGCATACGAAGAGTTCGTCGTCGTGTAACCGCCATTCATCACGGGAGCGAGCATGGCCGAAAGATCTTCCGCACTCATGTCCTTTAAGATTTCAGGAAAGTGTATACTCGCGAGATAGAGATACTGCGTTTCACGCACACCCGGTCCGTAGAAGAAATTCCAGTCAAGATCGGCCTT
>JAYVHR010000130.1:0-5076 GCA_043771075.1 Bacteriovoracaceae bacterium | reverse complement strand
ACCAGTAGGCCGGAACCCTCTGCGCTCATAGAAGGCAATGAGCTCGTTCCTGGTGTGGATGACCACCAATCGGACCCGGGACTTATTTTGCAAGCGGGCCCGGCGATCAATTTCCTCGAGGATCTTTGCTCCGATTTTCTGATTCTGCATTTTTGGGTCAACAGCTATCATGCCGAAATAAAGTTCATCCCCTTCATCCACCAGCTGGACGCAACCGACAATATTGTTATTTGAAAGGGCCAGAAGAAAGGACTCTTTCTCTTTACTGAGAATTTCTGAGATTTCTTCAGGAGTAATCCGCGGCCCTCCCACGAGATCGGACTCAAATGTCCAACCTTCGCGCGCGCTGTCTCCGCGATAAGCGGCATTGAGAAACGTAAAAAGAAAATTGACGTCGTTTAAGACTGCCTGACGAAAACTAATCCCATCCAAGAACATGGTAACCTTTTTCTCCGAGACAATGATTCACATAACGCTGCTTCAGCTGATCAGGTGACATCGCAGTCGATGCTCCTCCGCCGGCCGCTCCGACAGCACCACCGGTGAGAGCGCCTCGACCGAGACTTCCGGTGAAGGCACCGAATACTGCTCCCATCGCAGCACCAACCACAGCACCTCTACCGGCGCCTTTTGTGATTCGTTTTGCTTCAGAGGTATCGAGATAGAGATCACCTTCGGCCATGCATTGATCAATATCTTTTTGAGCGACTTCTTTCCCGGCGGATTTATATTTTTCGTTGGGATAAAGTTTGGGTTTTGAGGCACACGCCGCAACAGTAAGAAGGACGACCAGAAGAATCGAGGGAGTTTTTTTCATAATTCATTTTACCAAGGCTGTGCGACAAGGCAACAATAGCTGAGAAAACGGAGTGACAATGTTTGAAATGACGTCTGAATCCCTGACTGCTTTATTAACCCTTACGGCCCTTGAAACGGTCTTAGGTATCGATAATATTGTCTTCATTGCCATCCTGGTAGCAAAGCTCCCAAAAGAGCATCAGAAAAGAATCCAGAATCTGGGAATTGGATTAGCACTTGTTATCCGAATTGGACTTCTCTTTTCCATCAGCTGGATCATGACACTGAAAGAGCCACTCTTCTCGGTCATGGGTCAAGCTTTCTCCGGCCGCGATCTTATCCTTCTCGGTGGTGGTCTCTTCTTAATTGCGAAATCGACTTTTGAAATTCATCACAAAGTGGAAGGCGATCCGGAAGTTCATCTTCATGGCGCTGAATCTGGTTTAAAAAAATATCCAAGCCCATCAATGATGCTCGGTCAGATTCTTCTTCTTGATATCGTATTTTCTCTCGATTCAGTAATCACAGCTGTAGGTATGGTCAGCCAGGTTTCTATCATGGTAATTGCGATGGTTATTTCAATGATCATCATGCTGGTGGCGGCCGGATCAATCAGCGGATTTGTTGAGCGTCATCCGACGATCAAGATTCTAGCTCTTTCTTTCCTGCTTCTGATTGGTGTGATGCTGGTGGGAGAAGGTTTCGGCGCGCACATTTCGAAAGGGTACATCTACTTTGCGATGGCATTCTCACTGACGGTGGAAATGCTCAACATGCGCTACCGGAAAAAATCGACTTCTTCTTCTATTGGTATTCTTTCGGAAAAAGATCCGCGTTGAGAAAACGCAGTACTTGAAGAACTTTGGCGAGGTGAAGATTTTCATCTCCGCCTTCAAGGCGCTTCAAAAACGCGAGACCTACACCGGCGCCTTTTGCGAGGCACTCCTGGGTAACTCCCTGCTGCTTTCTTTTCTTTCTGACGAAGTAGGCAACTGCACCTAATTCTTTTTCGATCTCGGCATTCGTACGTCGGATAACTTCCATGTTAATCCCTCTCTTACTTCCATTTTATGTCCATTCGGATTTTGTGCAAGAACAGAAAGGGCACTGTTTTCACGTTGCCCTTGCGTCATAGGTCAATTGAGAGGTTTTTTAGTCGGCGAACTCGGAGGCTTCGGCGGTTTCTGTAGCATCGAGGGGACGATCTTCTGGTTCGATGAGGGCAGAGTAATCCACCTTCTGATCCTTAGGAACGACTCTTTTCTTGTAGAAATTGATTTCTGGTTCTACAGAGGAAGTCGCGCGGGCACTGCGGTTTGTTTCGAAAGATAAGAGGAAAGCGAGCATCGCTGAATCTTTCTTCGTACGAAGGATCGACATCGCGTTCATGCCCCTACCGTCTTTCTTCTTGAAGTCAGCATTGTGCTCTTTCCAATACGAGAGCATCGGAAGACAGTCGCCGGCCGCTGCGAGGTTCATCGGAATTGATCCGTCTTTCGCGCGAAGGTCGTAAGTAAGTTTTTTCTCGGTATGGAGAAGAGCATTCAGCTTGTGCGAACAATGGGAAGCAGCAAGGTGAAGAAGTGAGTAGCCATTCTTCCCGTAAGTCGCAGTCATATCCGGGTTTTCTTTCATGAGAAGAGCGAAGAGGTCAGGATTGTTTTTCATCACGGCGAAAACCATGATGTCGTCCTTCCCGTCTTTTGCCTGCTTAATGAATTGGATCTTGTTCGCCTGAAGATATTTGATAAATTCAGCGCGCTCAAAATAAGCAAGACCTTCAGCAACTGTCATTGTCTTCCCGTCAATCACCGGAAGAAATGCAGAGAGATCTCCGCCGTTTTTTACCCACGATTCAAATCCGGCCTGGTCATTTTTAATGAGGGCAAGAAGAGCGCCGTCTGAGCTTGTCGTTTGAGTTGAAGTTGTCTTGTTTGAGAAGTGCCAGATACTTCCGACGCTCAAAACACCGACAAAAAACGATGCAGCAATAATGAGGTGTTTCTTGTTCATAGGTACTCCCTGAATTAATTGATTCTAGTCCTTATCGGTCTCAGCGCGAAATTTATGAGATTTCCGGCTGATTTCCATGCATTCCGGATGGGTGCATTCAACGCCTTGACCCCTCCGAATACATAAAATGCCCATTAATTTTGGCACTCAATACTTTTAGGCTATATTGAATATATGAGTTCATTGATTGGACTATTTCTTCTCGTATTTTCGGTTTCCGCTTTCGCCTCACCCGCGGAAGAGCGGGAGGAGACCCGTATTCCACTGGTGGATACAGTGAATGATTTCTTCGGCCAGCGCGTGAATCACATCGCCAATGATTTCGACTCATTCTTTGCGACGGAACGAGCGGATGATGAATTAGGCCGAAGCAGGCTACGTATCCGGGGTAACTATACAGTTGAAGAGCGCGCCCTGCCTCAGGATGATATTCAGATCCGCTTTAACCTTCGTCTTCCGAAACTCGAATCGCGATTCAAGTTCGATCCCGATGAAAAAAAGAAAAAGAAAAAAGATAAGAAACTTTCAGCGGAGGAATTAAAAAAACAGGAAGAGGATTACCTTCGGCTTCACAGGGTCGATGAAAGATTGCTCTTTAATGCTGATGCCAACATCAATGCTTCCATTCACCCCAGTATCACTCTCCGTGCCCGCTTACGTAAAAGTAAAGAGACCGGCACTGTCATTCATCGTTTCGTTCAGGAAGGAACCTGGATCAGCACCCGCGATGGGTTTCGCCAGCGAACGACACTCAACTCCGATTACAGTTTTGATCCGGTTCTGCTCTTACGCTTTGTCAACAACGTCGACTGGCGTATCAGCCAGAAAAACTTCGGCACGGGACACGGTCCCGCTCTCTTTCATCGCCTTTCTGATTGGGATGCAATGTCGTATTCATTAACGATGTCGACAACTGTGACAGGCGGAATCTGGTACGTCTCGAATTTCCAGCTCGCACCGAATTATCGCCGGAATCTCTACAAAGATATTCTCTACATGGACATCACACCGGGACTTAATTTTCCCAAGCAGTGGTCGTTCAGAAGAACGCCTTTCATTTTCGTCGGAGTGGAAATGCTCTTCGGAGCGAACTAGATCCTGAAAGGTGACTGACCAGTCCCTGTCGGACAACTCTGATTGAGAACCCGCATGAGATCCCTGTCGTTCTGAGTTTTGAGTTTCCCCGCTGTATCCAGAAGGGTAGCGCGCGGAACCCGGCATGAGCGGCTCCCCTGCTTCACTTCCGCTGTCTCGGTAAACTGAAGAGGATCTTCGAAACGGTGACTGAGTTTAATGCTCACTCCTGTTCCGCTGTATTGTACGTTGGCGGGCTGGCGACGAAATCTGTCACTCGTAAGATCGAGCGGACCTTCGCGAAGCGCACCACTCTTGATCGCATTCGTACGTTTATCAAACACAACTTTTTCTCCGGTATTCATCGTCACGTGAACTTCATTTCCAATTGTCTGCGCAGTCGGGATCACACTTCTTGGAAGAAGAAACATGATTGATTTCTGATCATGAGAATCCGGTCCACCGGCCGTGTCGGACATATAGAGATAAGTTTCGTTCAAAGCGTGATTTCTACTCACGAACTCGATCATGCGACCAGGACGGGATCCCCCCGGATAAGGAGAGCGTGCGTCCGCAGTAAATGGATTTTCGTTCTGAGCACGAAATCTGAATCCACCCGGATACTCGCGGTTATCACGCGTGCAATCGATGATCTTCGTTTCCTCATAACCGTCGCGCGAGCTTCCGCTACCGCAGGCAACAGGGATCCCGGAATTGATAATCGTAAAAGCTTCATTCGTTTCCGCACAGTCCTGCTCATTTAACGAGCGGACGACATCTTCAATCTCAGAGAGTCGATTCACACTGTCGCGAAGTTCGAGATCGCGAAACGCTTCGCGGAACTCTGGACTCGGTGTCTGAGAGAACGCAGAGAGGGCGAAGAGTCCTGTCAGCAGGTAAACGATAGGCATGGAAATCCCCTTGAGCGTTCTTATCGGGGATAAGGCCTAAAAACTTGAGATTCTTAGGAAACAGTCTAGAAATGGAAGGGAGTTGTGCAGTCGCGATTGATGGCCGCCAGGAATTCTTCATCACTTTTAGAAATGAGCTTCCCTTCGCGGTTAAAGAGTCTTCCTCTCATGAGGATGCAGATATTATCTTTCTGTTGAATCACGGCCTTCTCTGAAGCAATGGCGGGCTCATCGAAGGAGTGGGTCAAACGCACGCTGATGTAGTCGCCGGTGTAATGAA
>JAYVHR010000129.1:0-4209 GCA_043771075.1 Bacteriovoracaceae bacterium | reverse complement strand
CTTCCACCAATGTGTCTGTCTTTCTGTCTGTCGGTCGCCACTGGTGAGCACCGGCGGGAGATTTTGTGAGTTCCCATTCGTGATTGAGAAGCATATCGAGATAACCCTGATCCCATTTTGTCGGATTCGGTTTCCACGCACCTTCAATACCACTGGTGATGGCATCTACTCCGTGACCGGAATTAAATCCACTCTTCCAGCCCATACCCTGGTCAATAATATTCCCACCGGCAGGCTCGCGGCCGACGTGTTTAGCATCTCCCGCACCGTGGGCCTTACCAAATGTGTGTCCACCGGCAACGAGTGCGACAGTTTCTTCATCGTTCATCGCCATTCTGGCGAATGTTTCGCGGATGTCACGTGCGGAAGCAATTGGATCCGGTTTTCCATTCGGGCCTTCTGGGTTGACATAAATAAGACCCATCTGCACGGCCGCAAGAGGATCGTCGAGTTTGCGATCACCTTCGTAGCGCTTGTCTCCCATCCATTCATCCTCAGAGCCCCAGAAGATGTCTTCTTCGGCTTCGAAGATGTCTTCGCGTCCACCGGCAAAACCGTATGTGCCAAGGCCCATCGATTCGAGCGCGCAGTTACCAGCGAGGACCATGAGATCGGCCCACGAAAGACTCTTTCCGTATTTTTGTTTGATCGGCCACAGAAGCATCCGGGCCTTGTCGAGATTGGCGTTGTCGGGCCAGCTGTTGAGTGGAGGGAAGCGCTGACTTCCGGAACCTGATCCGCCACGACCATCACCGGTTCTGTAAGTCCCGGCACTATGCCAGGCCATGCGGATGAAAAGTGGACCGTAGTGACCATAGTCGGCGGGCCACCAGTCCTGGGAAGTTTTCATGAGGACTTTGATGTCGTTTTTTGCGGCATCAAGATCGAGTTTCAAAAATTCTTCTGCGTAATTAAACTTTTCTCCCAGAGGATTAGATTCCGGTGTGTGCTGGTGAAGAACACCGATGTTCAACTGATCAGGCCACCAGTCTTTGTTCGTGCGACGTCTCTTGGGATCATTAGTCATTATTTCCTCCGGAAAACTGTTTAAACCAATATAGAGGTGTATGAGATTTTGTTCAAATTGATAAAATCTATGACTCGTTAGAGAATGCTTATTGGGGCAGCGCGCTTTGGTAGAAAAGAAGAGGCCACCACGAAAGGATGGCCCCAATAGTCAGTTAATTTATCCCGGGACGGAGATCATTATTTTTCTGCAGCGGGATATGTGCACCTTTCTCAAGAAATCCCAGAATGGCCGAATTTACTTCCTCTGCATGGGTCCAGGGAATTCCGTGTGAACCTCCGGAGATTTCCACGAGCTCTCCGACAGACTTCACCAGCACTCTTGCGGTGGAGTCGATGGGCAGGACTTTGTCTTCTGTTCCATGGATGATGAGAAGAGGGACATCAATACTTTTCACATCATCTCGGAAATCCTCCAGCCAGGTATCCACACATTTCAAGAAAGCTGCCGCTCCGGAGCTCACACCAAGGTGAAAATCTGCGCGAAGCTTTTCTTCGCTGACTCCATCATTGCTAATGAGACCATTCCCGTAAAAATTCTTCATGAAACTTGTCATGAAAGCGTAACGATCTTTTTTAATGGAGGCCTTGAAGTCATCAAAAATTTTCTGATCGAGGCCGGTCGAATTATCCGGAGTTTTAAGGAGGAATGGCGGAATGGGTGAAACCATCACTGCACGATTGACGTTTGCTGACCCAAATCGGGAAAGATAGCGTGCGATCTCGCCGGTACCCATGGAGTGTCCGACTAGAGTTACATTTTTAAGTTCGAGCTTTGTAATAATTTTGTTGAGATCTTCAGCAAAAGTGTTGAAGTCATATCCGGTTGAAGGTTTGCTCGATTCACCAAAACCACGACGGTCATAAGTGATCACCCGGTAACCGGCCTCAATAAGCGCGCGCTCCTGGCATTCCCAGGCGGCGCCGGAAAAAGGATATCCATGAATCATGATGACCGGTTCTCCGGCACCACGGTCAGTGAAGTGAAGTTCCAGCGGGTATTTATTTTCGAATCCAATTGAAACGTAGGCCATAGCATCCTCCATTTAGAATGTGACAGTTTGTTGTTTCCAAGGATAAAAGACCGGCCTCTCTTCTGGTATTAAAGATAAATTAGGCTTGGACATTGCTTGCGCACGGCTTGGGTCAAGGGGTCCCTGACAGATTCAGTTAAGTACAGTTGTCCTTCAGATTTCCTCGTAAAAGTCCGATCAGCATGCATGAAGGTTTTTCTACTCCTCCTCACAATACTTTCTCCCTCTCTGGTTCTCGGCCAGACGGAAGTCCCGGACAAGGTCTATGTTCAGAGTTTTGACCCTGATACTGATCTTTCCTCACTGAAAGATCCGCGATTTGTGAAAAAGCATGGCCTCGAAAAAGAACGCAATCTCATGGACGAACTTCCGTCACCGGAAGAATTAAAAGTGATGATTCAGAAAGCAGGACTTCAGGACAGTTTAAGCAAAATGGATGAAATGGATCTCGATATCCTTTGCTCCCATCTCCTGAAACACCCGAAAGAAGTTGTCGAGAAAAAATATCCTCACCTCGACCAGATGAAGCTTCAGACCCTGAAGCAATATCTCCAGGAATCAAAGAAATGAAAACTCTTCTGATTCTTACTATGCTTGTCTCATCATCAGCTGCTTTCGCATTTACCTGTAACCGTACTGTGAACTTAAATAATGTTGTTGTGTTCGTTGACATGAGAGATTCACGCGCTGAAGTTGAATCTGCAGCGCGCGCCGCCTGTAATCGCGGAGAAGCTTTCCGTCATCTCAGTGGAACTAATCTCTCTCCGGATTTTATCAAGAGTCAGTTCAATACTGTCGCTGCTCAGAATAAGGCCATCACCTCACTCATTGTTTCCGGACATGATGGAGGAGGAAGTATTCATGGTAACGGAGTGAATAATCTTGATAAAGATGACATCATCTCCGGCATGAAAGCGGCCTACGCCAGAAAGCCTGCGCTTCTTTCAAAATTTAATTCACTTTACCTCTGGGGTTGCTGGACCAACGGTCCGGGAGAAGTCGCTGCCCTTCGCTCGGGACTACCATCTCTAAAAATGATCTCCGGCTTCATCGATATGGCCCCGCTTAATACCACGGAGGCCACTCACACAATCCTCGGGGGTCTTCTCGAGCGTGAAAGATCATTCATCAATGAGACTGACCGCAATCGCCTTCGCCGCGGAATTTCAATGATCGATAATATCAATCAGACCTACGCTGCGGTTTATGTTGAAGCTTGTGGAGAGAATCTTTATTACTACAATAAGAATTCCTCCGCCGAAGAGCATGGAGTTTATGATGCTCACAATTCAGTTGCCCCTGATCCGAATTTTTCCCAGGGTACTCACTTTGTCAATTTCGACCGTGCCTTTTCGTGTGCCAGACCGCCGGCCGATCTTGAACAGAAAAGAGCACTCATCATGGATTACTATCTCGGAAGACGTCCAATTCCGGCAGATACAGCTCACGGTCCGCTTCGCGCTCTTTATTCCTACGCACGTAACAATTCCCGATGCCTCGGAAAAACTCCTCAGTTTAACGGTGACCGTCTTCTCATGCTGACTTTCTTTGAGAACGTGAAGAAGAATTTTGCGCTGAAGTGGGCCCAGGACATTACCAATGGAAATGCTGAGTATACGAGACTCATGAGAGAGATGCGCGACACCGGTTACAACCAGTGGGATCTTCCGGTGATGAGTGGACTGAAGGCCTATATGGAGGCAGGACACTCGAAAGTCTTTCTTCCGAATGAGAGAACTCTTGCCGGAAAAAGCCGCCTGCAGATCCGTCAGATGATCGCGCACCTCGATGGCATTCAGAAACATCCGGCGATGCGTATCCCGGGTGTCCGTAACAGGTTTCAGAATCTGAAACGCCTCCAGAATAAAATGGAAACTTATCTCTTCCAGTTAAATCCTAATTGCATGGACTTCATGTCCTGGCACGAACACACTCCCGGCGTGTATCCTTCCGCAAGCTGTGAGTAAAGCAGATCAGTCGTACAACTTTTGTTCAGGTACGTGGTTCATCCTGGCTGATATAAATATCAGATGAAAAATGGATTAGTCATTTTAGGTGATCAGTTATTCCCGGTCACATTCTACAAAGACCAGAAAGCACTCCCGGTGTTCATGGCCGAAGATTTGGGACTGGCCACTCACTTTCAGTA
>JAYVHR010000128.1:0-2616 GCA_043771075.1 Bacteriovoracaceae bacterium | reverse complement strand
CGTTTTTGTGAAGAAAGAATACAATTACCTCTCAAGCCTGGGTCACAATCTCCAGAACTCAGTTGATTTCGGGATCTGGGGCTTTTTTGCTGTATGGATTCTGAAAGGTCTTCAGTTCTTTTATAAATTCATTCCGAACTACGGAATTTCGATCATTCTCCTGACGCTTCTCATTCGACTCATTACTTTTCCTCTCCAGTGGAAGTCGACTGTATCAATGAAAAAGCTCCAGGAAGTTCAGCCGCTTCTTACGAAAATTCGTGAGAAATACAAGGATGATCCGGCGAGACTTCAGAAAGAATCGATGGAGCTTTTCAAAAAGTCCGGGGCCAATCCGATGGGTGGATGTCTTCCCCTTCTTCTTCAGATGCCGGTGTTTTTTGCCTTCTATAAAGTGCTCTATTCGGCAGTAGAACTGGTAGATGCTCCGTTTATTCTATGGCTCCACGATCTTTCCAACAAAGATCCTTATTACGTTCTGCCGGTACTCATGACTCTTGCAATGTTCCTCCAGCAAAGACTCACACCGAATACAATTGCGGACCCGGTTCAGAAAAAAATCATGATGTTCATGCCGCTTATTTTCGGCTTCATCATGAAGGATCTTCCATCAGGACTGTGCCTTTATATTTTTGTCTCAACGATATTCGGTATTCTTCAGCAGGTTCTCGTGTTCAACACCGGGAAGAGCAATAAACTCGCGACTGTATGAAGTTTCTGTATTCGGATGAACCGATCATTGCCTGCAGTACGTGTAACCACGCGAATGCAGCTTTAGCGGTCATCCGGATGTCCGGGTTTAATGATATTGGGAGCTTGGCCACGTTTTTTACCCATTCTGGTCCTATAGAACCGCGCCGGGTTTATTACACAAAACTGGTCCTACAGGGGCAAACTCTTGATGATGTTTGTCTCACCTTCTTTGAAGGGCCCAAGAGTTACAACGGCGAAAATATTCTTGAGTTATCTGTTCATGGAAATACTCTCAACACAGAAAGAATAATAAATTTATTCGTGAAGCACGCCGGATTTCGTCTGGCCGCTCCCGGTGAATTCACTTATCGAGCGATGAAAAATCGCAAGCTCAGTCTTTCGCAAGTAGAGGGACTGGATCTTTTTCTCAACGCCAACTCGAGCTACGCTCTTGATCAGGGACTCTCACTTCTCTCGGGAAATCTGCACGAGATTTATCTCGAGCTTTGGGATTTGTATCTAAAGCACAAATCATCACTGGAGCTTTCCATCGATTTTTCGGAAGACGTAGGAGTTGAGGCGGCACGCGAACATTTCCTGGTTTCCCTCGAGAATTTTAATAAAAAGTTCCAGACACTGGTGAAGAGAGTAGAGCACCAGGATTCAAATCTCATTCAGCCGGAAATTGTTATTGCCGGACTTCCGAATGCGGGAAAGAGTTCATTCTTTAATATTCTTCTCTCGGATGAGAGGGCGATTGTTTCTGCCGTGGCCGGAACAACCAGGGACTATCTCTCAGAGAATCTTTCTATTGAGGGTGTGAAATATCGCCTGGTCGATACCGCGGGAATGCGTGAAGCGAGTGACCAGATTGAGGCTGAAGGAGTGAAGCGCGCGAAGAAAAAACTCCAGAATAGTTTCTTCAAAGTACTTCTCATCAATCCATTCGAGATGAATCCTGGTTTTTCTGATCTTCTCCTCGAGAAATTTGACCTGATGTTCTTCACTCATGCCGATTTATCCGGACACAGTAAAGCTACGAACAAGCTTACAGCTGAGCACCCGGAACTTGGTTCTATAGGGGCAATCAATCTCTTTTCTAAACAGCATCCCTGGGAAATAGAATTAAGGGCGGCAGTAAATAAAAAATACTTAGGCATCGTCGAAAAACAACCCCTGCTCCTTGATCGACACAAGCTGTTGATTTTACAGGCGCAACAGGTTTTGGTTACATACTCTTCTCTGGCCATTTCCGAACAAGATGTGGCGATACTTTCCTCTGAATTAAACACCTTGGGGCATTGCATTTCAGAAGTCATAGGTATAGTTTCACCCGAACAAGTATTGAATTCGATCTTTACTAATTTTTGTATCGGGAAATAAATTGTTCCACGTGGAACAAATAAATTATGAAATTCGACATCATTGTTGTCGGTGGCGGGCATGCTGGAATCGAAGCGGCCTACATCGCTTCACAATTTAATCTACAAGTCGCCATTGTTACCATTCCCGGAGTTGGTCTTGGCTCGGCACCCTGTAATCCATCCGTCGGTGGAGTAGGCAAAGGTCAAGTTGTTCGCGAACTCGATGCTCTTGGTGGACTCATGGGAATTCTTGCTGACAAAGCAGGAATTCAATACCGAACTTTGAATGACTCCAAAGGTTTTGCCGTTCAATCCAGCCGTGTTCAGATTGATAAAGAACTCTATTCTGAGAAAGCGGAAGAAATTATTGCTGCTATTTCCAATATCACCGTCATTCGCGAGAAAGTTACCGATATTTCACCCGGATTTGAAGTTCGGACGACCGCCAGGTCCTATAGGGCCACCAAAATCATCATGACTGTCGGGACTTTTCTCAACGGAAAGCTTCATACCGGGTCAGAGCAGACCATGGGTGGGAGAATTGATGTCGAGAATTCTT
>JAYVHR010000127.1:0-2886 GCA_043771075.1 Bacteriovoracaceae bacterium | reverse complement strand
TTTGTACTTCCCGCAGCTGTCGAAGAATATTTCTTGAAGAGAAGAGAGCGGTCATTAATCCGCCGAAGAATCGTCCAGCCTACTTCTTTCGTCAGAAGGTTAAAGTCGCTGGCCGAAAGTGAGTCCATGCGATCAATCCACGGCATGAGATATTTCATGTATTTTTCAAAGCGCAGAGCTTCGGCGAGCTTCGCTCCTTCGAAACTTCTCGCACTAAAACTTTTCTGGGTGATGAGCCCATGTTCGCGTCTCAAATTGAGTTCAGCGATGATCGAGCGCCAGACCCAGATGGCGAATGGATTCAGGTAACGTTCCTTTTTCACCAGAGTCTTTTCCAGGCGTTCGATGAGGCTTACAGAGAGATCAAATTGCCTCACCTTCGCGAACTTGAATTCAAGCGTATCTTTGATAACTTCTGATTTTAAAAAAAGGAAGAGATGCTCTTTCGGAAGAAAACTGAGGTTATCCTCGAGATCCTTGCAGATTCCCACCAGCTGAACTTTTTCCACCGGCGTCTTCACTTCGAGTTTCATGCTGGTAAAGAGATGCTGGAACTCAAGAGGGACGCGGTCATTTACTGTCTTGAAATCCTTATTGAAGGCCATCACGCTTACGGGAAATAAAACGAGGAGGAAGAGATTATAAATCACGCTTCGGCTCCTCTTTGCTGGTCGGGTTTTTCAGTGTTTCTGAACTCAGGTTGTATTCACCCTCGAGAACATAGAACGATCCGCGTGAAGGAAGAAGGACCCGGCCATCCATGTTGATCAGCTGGGAAACGTTCCCCAGGTTTGTCTTCTGGATAATCTGCGAAGTCTTCAGGATAAGTTTTACGGCATCAGTAGTTTTCATGCCGAGTTCCGGACTCTGATTCATCGTCTTGATAAAATAGACGCTGTCATCGAGACAGATGATGTTGCCGATATCCTGTTCGGTAGACTCGTAAAGAGTCGTGAAACCGCCAAGATTGAAAGAAGACATTACCGGCATCTGGAGAATCTTGCTTCCGCGGTTCACCCCTTCATAGGGAAATTCGCCGATCGCGAGATAGTTATCCTGCTGGCAAAGTTCCATGCGAGTTGCTGTCTGGGATGATTTGTAGATCACTTCGGTTTTTCCCGTCCTGAGCTGGTAGGAAATAACACTCGCAATCCCCTGGTCATTGATATCAGTGTAGACAATCAGGTCAGCTGAAATCATCGTCACATCAGGCACGAAAAACGGATTGGCCTTGATATTCAGCTTCACGGTGAAGTCTTTTTCCGTGATGAGATTTTTTACGATGATAGTTCTTTTTTCCGGGACGTAAAAAGTGATCCATTCATCCGCCATGTGCATGCGTGTGGCCATGCCCCAGCCGATATCTTTGCCTTTCGTTTCACCCCAGTTAAACATCATGAGCTTGTTGGATCTCATGACATTGAAGACCGTGTGCTGGTTCTTGATGACTTCAACGATCACTTTTCTCTTCATTGCAGTCGCGATGACTAAAAAATCACTTTGAGGCGTGTCGGTGATGAATTCTTCAGAACGGAACGAACTGACAATACCGAGAACCCCCGGGCGCTTCCTGATGTAGGCCACGCGTCCATCGCCATCGATGTACCTGATGGCATCGACAGCGTGTTTCGTCAGAAGTTTATCAGGCCCCTTCACTTTCGTCTCGGCGTAGGAGACAACAGCGAGGAACAACAGGCTAATCCATCCCATACATTGTCCACAGTCTCATCGGGTGAAGAAGTTGATAGGATTTAACACTCGAAAAAACATTGCTCCAACTGATCAATCGCGGCGCCTGAAGTGTATCGAGTGCCGTACGGGTGACCAGTACCGTTTTGTCTTCATTCTTAATGAGGCCATCAATAATGAACGGCACGGGAGAACACTGGTTCATCGCGCGGACTTTAAAGAAAGAGGGTAAAAGTTCTTCGGCGCAACCGATTCCGTGAATGACACCTTTCCGGTTCTTCTTGAAGAAGCTGATGATGGTCGAGAGGTTCCCCATGCTCCGGGCCCCCCTTCGAAAATCATTCGCGAGAAGATAGTGCTGGGAAGTGCGCTCTGAAGGAATACTGAGCGGAAAATAATCCAGAGACATACTCGACTTGATCCGGATGTGAGTGATCGGACGGTCATTATAATAAATCTTATGAGGACAATTCGAAATCTGACAGGTCTCCGGATTGTAGACAATGTGACAGCCGGATTTATATTTCAAAAGTAATGGATTGAATTCAAGGTCTGAAGTCATGCCACAGGTAATATTCTGTTCGGCACCTCGTGTTCTCTTCAGAATATCTTCTACGACACTGGTATAGGACTGACGAAGACCCAGATATTTTCCGATCACTGTCTGCTGGCAAACTTCCAGGTTCGTCACCATGTTGTCGTAACAGGCCTCTATCTGCCATTTCTCCGAGTTATCGAAATTGTCGTTGAAAGTGAACGTTTCCGCTGCAGAAATCACTGAAGCTGGACCTTCAAACGGTCTCACCGGAGTCTTGTTGATATTAAGAATGATTCTTCCCATGTTGGTGACCCCAAGCTGGTCACTCGCCGCCGGATCATCGGAATAATCCGAGCGGAAGGAAGAATAATTGAGAGCTGCGGAAAGGAGATCACATTCCATCTGAGGTGCTAGCCCGCTTCTTTTTGCCGGATAAAGGCAGATATCACTTTCTTTCTTCATCCGCGCCAGACACTCGCGAAGCTGAGGCTCGCTCAGAGTTCCGGTCTTTAAAGCCTTTTTACAAATATCTTCCGCATAGATTCTGCTCGCCTGGCCGTTGGCGACCTTGTTCCAGAAAGACACGTAGAGGAAATCCTGGCAAAAAAGTTTTTCCTCATCGAGATGCGAACAGATATTGGCAAGATACTCGCGATTGG
>JAYVHR010000126.1:0-10152 GCA_043771075.1 Bacteriovoracaceae bacterium | reverse complement strand
CATTCACTGGAAGACTACTGGCTCGTGGCCGAATTCTGGAATGCAGTTCCGGCGAAACGCTCTCTGAAAGCGAACTCCCTCATTGGTGACGTACGCCTTGCGGCCCGGGCACTCTTCGGTCGCCGCTATGACAATATCTGGATTTCGGATTACATGACGATCTCGAGAAAAAATCGTTTTCTCTGGAAACTCATGATCCACTTTGAAGAAAGATTTGAGCGCCGTGAACAGGGTTATTTCTACCTGTTAAGTAAGAAGATGGGAGCCGCTGAAAAGGTGGGCCAGCTCACTTTCGGAACTCTTCACCGGGTGAAAGTCATCACCTACCGTCTGATCATCTCGGGGCTCAAGACTCTCATCAAGAGTGCACGATTCGAAATGAACCTTCTTCCGCTTTCAACGGACGAACTCATTAACCGCATGATCCACGGGCTTCTCCGTCGTGGTGTGCAGTTTGAGAGACGGAAACAGGAAAAGTAATCAGGCGGCTTTTTTCTTCGCTACGGGATAAGCATCCCCTACCAGAATATTTCTGAATGCAGTCTTTTTCCCGATGAGATAACCATCGAGCTCATACCTGCAGTGCTTTTGATAGGTTTCCGTCTTCACCACGAGATCATGGACAATTTCCAGGTTGTAATAAGGAATTGTCGGGTAAAGATGGTGCTCAAGGTGGCGGTTAGTATTTAACGGAGCGAAGAAAAATCTTTCAAGAGCTCCGGCGTTGATCGTGGGAGTTTCTTCCAGCTTATGAACACGGTCCTGCCCTCCGGATTCATAGTGAGCGTGTTCACTCATCGCCCTCATCCGCGCCAGAGGATTAATCAGAAGTGCTCCCGCCTGAAAAACCAGAAATTCTTTCCAGAATCCGCCCCAGTAAACCAGAGAAAGAACACCCAGGATAAAAAACGGGAAAAGTATTTTTTCCAGGCGACTGGCCAGCGTAAGGTTGGGAAGCATCTGCCAATCCTTCAGAATCTTCATGTGATCAGCGAGTCCCAGAAAAAATAAATCTTTCAACAGGAGCTTTCTCACTTCCTCAGCTTTTTTCGGATAGTGCCAGTTCTCCTCTTTCTGCATGATCACATAATTCGGATCTTTCATCGTCTGCGTAAACTGATGATGCTTCCAGTGTGTTTTCCGGTACACCTCAGTCGATAGCATCAGAGGAAATGAGCAAAATAAATTTGAGATCGCGTCGTTAATCACAACATTCGGATGAACGAGGTAATGGGCACCATCATGCATGATGAGTGTCAGCGCATGAAGCCGGGAAGCGATGACGGGAATAGCGAGAGGAAGAAACCAGAGAGATTCGTGGCAGAGATAGAGGCAAAGCCCGATCGTCAACCAGGCCAGCGAGAGATCAAGTAGTGTTTTCCACGTCTGAACCTTACTCAGTTCTTTCAGTTCATAGGGGTCGAGCATGGGTGGCCTCCGGGAGAGATGATTTTACCGGACTACAGGACCCCATGAGAGATTCGGGACTTAGGCAGGGACATTAGAGGGTATTAAGCTTTCTTTGGCCTCTTTTCCTGCCTCAATAGGGTTAAAAAGTAAGGGTATGTCGTTTGTCAAAGACCAGATTTCTCCCTTAGATTATAAAGGAGGCCTATTTATGATGAAGCTCTTCCTGTTATTTATTCTGGTGGCGAACTATGCCTTTGCGGGACCCCGTGAAGATGCGCAGAAATATCTCGATCGCGGGGCCAATGTTTCCGGAATTACGAATCGCCTCGATACTTTTTCAAAAATGTTTTCAGGACTTCCGTATGGAGTTGGCGGCCCTCTTGGTGAAGGTCCCGATGGACGCTACGATCAGGATCCACTTTATCGTTTTGATACTTTTGATTGCACGACATATGTTGAAACAATCGTCTCGCTCGCTCTTTCCCGCGAAGCTGATGAATTCGAAGTGGCGATGAATAACATCCGTTACGAAAATGGCGAAGTGGATTACCTGAAGCGCAGTCACTTCACTGATCTCTGGTGGATCCCAAGAAATATCCAGAATGGTCTTCTCACCGACATCACAAAATCTCTTGGTGGTAATCAGGTACTCACGGCCCGCGCTGATATCAATCTTCCGGGTTGGCTCAAAAAAATTCATCCGGAAGAAATTCGTGTGCCTGGAGCTTCTGCGGAAGAACGAATCGATCTTCTGGAAGAACTCCGTAGCATGTCCCGCTTCTACACTGTTGAAGTGGCAGAAGTTCCTTACGTCTCCATCAACTGGATCCTGAAAAATCCGTCGTGGGTAAAAAATATTCCTCATGGAACGATCGTCAACTTCGTTCGTCCCAACTGGGATCTCACCGCTGAATACGGCTCTCACCAGAATATTTCCCATCAGGCGTTCTTATTCTGGAAAGGAAACGTCCTCTATCAGAGACACGCATCGACATCGAATCCTGCGGAAGTTTTTGAATTGCCGTTTCTTGATTACATTAAGAAGTTTGAAAGTCATGCCACACTCAAGGGTGTGCATTTCATGCGAGTGAACGAGTAACGCACTTCGACCTCCAATTGGAGGTCACACAGCATCAAGCTTTAAACAATCCATCCCAGTTTGCACCAAGAAAACACGCATCCAGAACCGGTTTAGAAACTTTTCTGAGTTTCATAATCTGAGCAGGTGACATGAGCTTCACGTGCTTTTCTTTCCAGAAGCTCACACCCATTTCTTCGAGATCATTTT
This sequence comes from Bacteriovoracaceae bacterium, assembly GCA_043771075.1. GTDB lineage: Bacteria > Bdellovibrionota > Bacteriovoracia > Bacteriovoracales > Bacteriovoracaceae > Peredibacter. The sequence goes on along the minus strand of JAYVHR010000126.1, from coordinate 7,454 downwards.
CAGTCGTCCGCCAGTTCCAGGAATTGTATTTGTTGAGATTGATGAGAGCGTAGGAAGTGAGAGACAGCGCACCCTTGGTATTAAAATAAAAATCAAAATAGCTCATCACCAGTTCACGCACATCACGATAAAAAGGCACCCGACCTCTCAATAAAGCAGTATTGGATTTCGCAATACTCCCCCATCCCGTGCTCGTTCTATAAACCGACAACACATGATGATCATCATTATGCGCTTCGAGATCAATCATCAGAGGTTTGAAGCCATGGAACTCGAGAGCAGCGGACGCAAACAATCCGCCTTCAAAGCAGTGACCTTCATTGGTAAGCATGACCATGCGGGGACTGAATGCGGAGTTTTCGCAATTGTATGTGAGTTGATCGACGTAATCCTGAACCTTATGGGGAGAATTGAGTTTCCGAAGAAGCTTTCGCTCAGAGGGCGTCCACTCCGTCATACGACTTCAATAATCAGATGCTGGATGGTGAATTGTTTCTGAACGAGATCACGGTAATACGAAGAGGGCTGATCAGCGTTTCTTCTGATGATAATTTCTCCGCCTACCTGACCAGGTGCCAGTTTCCAGAGATGCATATCCACAACCTTGGAGCCGTCTGTTTCGAGTGTGGTGACGAGATTAGCGCGATCAATGGATTCGTCATGAGCATCAAGGAGATCCATGCCGGAACTCTTGATTAATCCCACTGCCCACTTGAGAACCACGATACCACCGACAATCCCCACGAGAGGATCGGCCCAGGTCCAATCCTTCCACATCGCAAGCAGAAGTGCACCGATTGCAAAGACCGATGTGAGCGCGTCCGTCAGAATATGTACGTAGGCACTCTGATGATTGTGATCGTGACTATGCGAATGTGAGTGGGAATGCGAATGACCGGCAGGAGCGAGTTTATTGTGGTTACAATTCTCTCCATGCTTATGCGTCGTCATGACCGGCATGTCTTCCTTCTGATGAAGGATATAAGCGCAGAGGAGATTGATAAATAATCCGAAGATTGCGACAGAGAGTGCTTCCGGATAATGAATCGGTCGCTGGTCACTGAAGCGCTGGAAAGATTCCACAATCATTGAGCCGGAGATAATCACGAGAAGAATCGCCGATGTATATCCGCCAAGAGAGAGAATTTTTCCGCCACCGAAAGTAAACGATGAACGGAATTTAGGATGGCGATAAAGATAATAAACAACGAGAGAAAGGAATAGGGCCAGAGCATGCGAAGCCATGTGCCAGCCGTCTGCGAGGAGTGCCATGGAACCAGACCAGTAACCCACTCCCACTTCTGCGAACATGGTGAAGAAAGTGATGATCGTCACCCATTTGGTTTTCTGCTCATTCGCAAGAAAAACACTCGTGTCTCTCTCTTCAATCGTACATTGCTGGTCCATCCAAAAATATTACTGTTTCCGCGCCCGGAAGTCGAGAAGACCCAGGCAGGCGCCGCCAGTGATAAGAAACATGGCCAGAAAACTTGACCAAGTGAAATCCTTTCCCGCAAAAAACACGAGACCTAGAGTGGAAATGACAGGAGTCAGGTACGCCAGCGCCCCTAAAATCCGGGAATCACCCACGCGGAGAGCAGCATCCCAGAAATAAAACGCCAGACCAAAGGGTCCGAGCCCCAGAAAAATCAACTTATAAATATCTGGTGTGGTGACAGAAACCCGCGGCTCAATCAGTGCATGAACGATGAGACAAAGAACTCCTGAGGCCATGCAGAATCCACCAATCGACCAGACGGATGTTTCCGGAAGTTTTTTTCTTCCGAGCGAATAGACGGGCCATGTGACGGCGGCGCCGAAGGCGAGAAGATAGCCGATCCATTCTTTACCGGATGATGATTCGGAATCAGCTCCGGAGACTAGAAAAACAGAACCGATGAGGGAAAGAACAGCACCAGTGTAGTGATACCAGCTGAGTTTTGCTTTTTTATCAAAGAGCGGAGAAAACATCACCATGAGAACGGGCCATAAATAATTGATGAGATTGGCCTCCACCGCCGGTGCAAAACGAAAAGCGTAGAAAAGGAAAAAGTGATAGCCGAAATATCCGGCGGTGCCGAAGGCGAGAAGCTTCAGCGAGGGAAACATCTCGCGGGCATTCCGGAGGGAAAGAAAAGATCCCAGGATGAATGAAATTCCCAGAGTATAAAAAGGTGGAAGATGAATCAGAAGATTACTGAAAGTGGCGAGACTTCCCCAGAGAAGAATAGTGACCGATCCGAGAATGAGTGAACGTTTATTCATCGACGTGGAAAATAAGAAGCGCGTCGGACATTAAAATCTTCCTGGCAAGACACGAATGTATCAGGTCTGCGGCCGATTAGTTCCGGGCGCAGGCGATTTTCTCCCACGAGCCCGTTGAGTGTCACCCGGGTAGTAAAAACAGGTCCGTTCACATAAAGCCGCGAGCGAATTGAGCCATCAGCTTCGCGGGTCACTGTGACCTTCTGGAAAAGCGGAAGTGAGTAGCCCCCCGGAGTTCGGCCATTATTTGTCCCGATAGTGATGGAGTAGCAGTTTTCGGGCCGGCATTCGACGATAGAGTCAGTTCTGTTCTGAGCATCGAAGATGTCTTCATGTTTTACTGCGATTGAAAGCTGCTCTCTTTCATAAGGAATCGTGCAGGAATTATTTTTATGCTCACGACAGTCCCGGGACTGCTTGATATCAAGAATATATCCGTCTCCATCCTGATCTCTGCGCCAACGGGTCGAACCTGATTGCGCATAAATGCCATTTGTGCGGAGGAAACAGAAATTGTTCGCCACGACTCCGGCACAACCTCCGCTGGCGGGATAACTTTTATCCACTGTTTCTGAATAGCTCACATCGCCCCCATCAGCGTCGTGATAAAGAATGCTGTCGAGATTGGAAAAACTGCAGGGATCATCAGCGTGCGGAGGACGAACGATAATTTCTTCAACCTCCACACACTCTCCGGTCACGTGCTCGCGGATATCCTGAAGAACACCGGCCCCGGAAACCTGGGGAGCACCCGGAGTGTCGCATGGACGCTGACATTCGGGAGTGGCCAGAGCAAGAACGGGAATGAAAAATAAAAGAAGAAATCTCATCCGGATATTATACCGCCTTCCGGGGAAATTTCCCTCAGGAAATCTTTGACCAGATGGTTTGTCAGGTTCATCATAGAAGTAATGATAATTACAGAGACAGCCCGGCTCACTCTCCGCCTCCAGACTTATGAGGATGCTCAGAATCTGGTCGAGATGAATTCCGACCCCGAAGTTGTCCGCTATACCGGCGATGGATATCTTAAAAATATCATTGAGGCGCGCACTCTGCTTGAAGAAAGAGTTTTTTCACAGTGGCAGAAATATAAGATGGGAAGATTCGCCGTGACTCTCAAAAACGGCACATTTCTCGGCTGGTGCGGCCTCAAGTACTTCCCGGAAACGGATGAAGTGGACCTTGGTTATCGCTTCATGAAAAAATACTGGGGCAAAGGTTACGCCACAGAATCTTCACGGGCCAGTCTGGATTATGGTTTTAAAACTCTGAACCTCGATCGCATCATTGCCAAGGCCATGCCGAACAATAAAGACTCACTCAAAGTCATGCAGAAACTCGGGATGACTTTCCGGGGATACCAGCACGATCCGACTGATCCTCATCCCTTCATCATGTATGACCTGAAAAAACCGGAGTGGAAAGGATGAGACATTTTTTTGCATTTCTCATTCTGGCACTCGTGAAAACTCTCTCGCATATTTTTTATCCTCAGGATTTTAAATGGATCACGGAAAAACCTGATGACGTGTGGGAAAAGTCGCGGCTCTTTGCCCTTCTCAATCACACCTCACTGTATGAGCCGCTTTTCATACAGGGCTGGAGCTATTCCTTTCTCTGGAAAATCACTTCACAGCTTTCTGTTCCCGGCGCAGACGTCACGTTGAACCGTCCCATCGTGGGTGTCTTCTGGAAACTCATGATGCCGAATATTTCTTCGGTCTCAAGAAAAAGTGACAACACCTGGAGCAGTTACCTTCAGTCGATCAAGAAAAATTCTATTGTCCTCATTGCTCCCGAGGGCCGGATGAAAAGACCCGATGGTCTGGATAAGTTCGGGAAGCCCATGACTGTAAAACCGGGCATTGCCGATATTATTCTCGAAATTCCCGAGGGAGGGATGGTGTTGTGTATCTCGGGTGGACTCCATCACATCCAAAAGCCGGGACAGCATTTCCCGAAATTATTCCGGACCATAAAGATGAATTTCGTTTACCTCGATCTCGTAGAGTACCGGAAAAGATTCACCGGTACTTCCCGCGAGCAGAAGCTCATGATCACGCGGGATCTCCAGAAGTATCTTGAGACATCCGTTCCTTCTTAAAAAGAATAAATTGAAAAATTCTCTTCTTCATAGAATGGTGTGAGCCACGGAAACTCATGCGAGATGAGTGAGCGGATACCCTTCCCTCTTCCGGTCACGGTAAATTTCCTGGAATCGGCGACGCGGGATAATTTCTGAAGGAGATGCCGGATGTGGGGAACTTTCCCGAAGTCATACACAAAATAATGATCAGCTGGTTCAGGAGTAAACTCCTCGCGGGTAAGGTCTCCGATACTGAGTGTATCCGGATCCAATCCCTGAAGCTGATAAACTCTTCGCCCTTCGGCCACTCTCTCCGGAACATATTCGATTCCGTGAAACTTCACCCGAGGATGAAGCCTGTGAAGAAGAATGCCGAGGCGCCCGTAACCTGCACCTAAATCGATCACTTTCTCACCCGCCCGGAGCTCAAGTTTTTCCGTCATACGGAGGAGTTCTGAATAAGGGGTCTGGATCGTTTCCGGATGAAGCCCTACCCATGTCTGGTTTCCCTCGTGAAGAAGGGAGCCCCAGATGTGATGGTTTCCTCCCGGACTTATGGTCCGGGCCTTTTCCAGAAGACATCTTTCGATTTCACTTACCCGAAATCCAAGAAGCTTATCTATGTCTGTCGAAGATTCGTACCAGTCCATGGCCGGCGTTTTAGCAGAGAATTATTTACAAAAAAAGGGTCCCGAATAGTATTTTCCCTTATACTTCGCAAGGGAGTTCCATGGGTACAAAGTACGTTTCAAAATATCCGGATGAGAAAGGGGTCATAGACTGGACCCCGGCCGAGAACCGTACATGGAATACGCTCATTACCCGCCAGACGGAAATTGTGAAGACCAGATCCGCTCCGCAGTTTCTTGAAGGGCTTGATCGCATCGGTTTTTCGCGTGACCGCGTTCCCCAGCATGACGAAATTAATAAACGCCTGGCCGACTTCACCGGGTGGCAAGTGGAGATAGTGCCGGCCCTCATTCCGGCCAAAGAATTTTTCACCCTGCTCGCTAACAAAAAATTTCCGGCCGCAAGTTTTATCCGGATTCCGGAAGAACTCGACTACATTCAGGAACCTGATATTTTCCATGAGTTTTACGGACACGTTCCTCTGCTCACATTTCCGGACTACGCCAACTTCATGGAAGAGTTTGGAAAACTTGCCCTGTCGATTTCTCCCAAGGACAGAAGCAGGCTCTTCCGCGTTTTCTGGTTCACGATTGAGTTCGGACTTTTGAAAACCAGAGAAGGTATCCGCGCCTATGGTGGGGGAATGCTTTCATCCATTCACGAGACAGTTTATTCGGTTGATAGCGATGTTCCGGTGAGAAAACCATTCACCGCACTCGATGCCCTAAGAACCCCCTACCGGATCGATATCCCTCAGCCGCTTTATTACGTTCTGAATGATTTTAATGACCTCTTCAAAATTCTCGACCAGGACCTCGTGGGGCTCCTGGAGCAGTCCAAGGAAATGGGAGACTTCGCCCCATTATTCGAGCCGGCCGGCGCAGAACTTTAGAAATCCTTAGGCCATATCCCCGGGTAATCTTGACGCTGTTTAAGAATATTACCTTGAGGTTGAAGTCCAATTGCGGTTAAATGCGCCTTAATGAATCAGGTCGCACAATACATATTTTACTTCCTCGTCGGAACGACGGTACTGAACTTTTTCATTGCTGTTACTGCCCGTGCAAAAACCGGGAACCGCGAGTTCAACGTACTTGTCCTTTATTGGGTGACACTCTTCCTCAATTTCGTCGGTATTGCCGTTTTCTCTAAGTCAGTGAATCAGATCGCTCTTGCTTTCTTCTTCACCGCTCCTCCGACGGCCCTCATGGCAAAAATGCTCCGTGATTCACGGAATATCAAAACCAACTGGCCGCTCGTGATCGGTGTTGAACTCGCCGGGATGGCCGTCTCGGCCTGGCTTCTCCTGAACACTAATCTTGGTTTTTCGTATTCCCTTCTCCCGTTTATTTTCACGATCAGCTGGCCGTGGCTCTACCCGATAGCCGATACCCTTTTCGGAAATCGTCTTGAGGCAAACTGGATTGAAAAAGCGATGGCGCTGGTATTCATCACCGGTCTCATGAGCCACTTTGCCTTCGCCTTTTATCGGCTCGATGAAAGTGCAGCCTGGTGGGGTTGGTCTCAGGCAATTGCCCACTACCAATGCTTGTCTATTTTCCTTCCCCTTCTTATCAATCACCGCCGTGAAAGAAAGGAGAGGAAGAATCTGGAAATGGCCCTGGAGAAAATTTCAGGTCGCCAGACTACCACTAGCCCGGTGGAGATCGATGAACTCTACCGCGCTCTCGAACTTCAGATCGGGCAGAAGGAAGAATTCTCCCGTCAACTTTCAAAAACGAATATGAATCTTGAAGAAGAACGCGAGATGAATGAAATCCTCATCAAGACCATCTCTCATGATTTAGCGAATCCCCTCACTGTCGTGAGTGCCTATATGGAAATGATCGTGGCCGGCAGAATTGCATCGGAAGACTTTGAGAAGATCCAGGAACGCATGCGCGTGAATCTCAAGTCAGCACTCGATATGATTGCGCGGATCCGGACAACAATCGTCACCCGTTCAGAAGCAGAATCAATCAAAGTTGTTCCGGTCGATCTGAAGATGGCCATCCAGAGAACGGAAATGCTTTTCGAACAGCGCATGCAGGAAAAAAATATAACCCTGAATATCACCGGCGATCTCTCGGGTCTGCAGGTCATGGCCGATGAAAATGCCCTCGTAGAACATGTTTTTGCCAATATCCTTTCGAACGCACTGAAGTTCTCGTATGAGAACAGTCAGATCGTCATTGAGCTCCGCCAGGACCACGAAAAAGTCATGGTTGAGTTCCGCGATTTCGGCGTCGGCATTCAGCCGAACCGTACGGATAAGCAGCGCTACTCTTCCACCCGCGGGACCAGCGGAGAAGAAGGCACAGGATTCGGTCTTATCGTCATGGGATACTTCATCCGCCAGTTCGGTGCAGACCTTCGAATCGTCTCTCATTCACAAGGCGGGGAAAAAGGAACGAGCTTCATCGTCGTCCTTAATCGTCCGGTAGAGGCCTTGCCTAAAATTCAGTTACCG
>JAYVHR010000125.1:0-3154 GCA_043771075.1 Bacteriovoracaceae bacterium | reverse complement strand
TTCGAAATTTGAAAGCTGCTCGCCCTGGTGGCACTCGCCGCATTTCCCTTTATTGAAGAATACATCCATCCCGATTTTCTGGATTTCAGTCAACGCCTTACTATCACCTTTTAAGTAATCATCATAAGGAGTCTGGTTGAAGGCAAAAGCATGCCGCTGGAATTCAGCGATGGCTTCACCGAAGTGACCTATGTTGATTTTTTGTCCCGGATAAACTTTATCGAACATCGCCTTGAAGTCCGGATCCGCGAGAGTTTTCGCAACAATCAGATCCCATGCCTCATATTCATCGCGGGCATTGGAAAGTGGATTTGAACCAGGCTGTCCCAGCATTTCAGAATGATCGACCATCGGAAAAATTGCCTGAGCGGCCAGGGCACTTGTCATGACTGCAGCAACATCCGGACGAAGAGGAACCGGGGTAGAGAATGCTTTTGTCTCAGCGTTGTAGCTGACGCGTCCATCCCAGAACATGGAGGCTAGTCCATTCATGTTAAAGAGGGCCGGGGTATTTCGCGCGAGAATTTTTCCGTTTTTCTGAACACGTCTGGTTGTCGCAGTGTTGATGCCCGCAGCACCTTCACCGAGTCCAAGAGGAAGGCCGTCCATTGTCATGGCGGCAGGGTGGTGACAATCGCGGCAGCTGATGTTGTTATTTCCCGAAATGAGATTTGTCTCGAAGAGCTCGTGACCGAGATCAAAGAGGGCCTTGTTCCGCGCCGGAAGTGGTGAAAGATTGCTCAGGTTAAATTTCGTGATGTATCCGCGAAGGCGGTCATCAATCGTTTCCGCCTGGGCAAAAAATGGAACGAGCATTAAGAAACAAAGAAACATTTTCACAACTATCCCCTTTAAAAAATAGTTCCGTTAATCCAGGTGCCGGCCGAAACCGTGTCTTCAAATCTTGCGATCTTCCCGTCCTTGTCCATGCGCTGGGAAGCGACCGGAAAACCCTGGATGTATGTGGAAACTTCAACCATTTTACTGAACGAATAAGTGAATCCCCACTGGATCGGCATGGGCTGCATCCGCCACGCCTTCGACGTCGGATCCGCGGAGCGGCCGGTGGAGTTGAAGGGATTCCAGTCAGAGATCACGAGTTTTTTATAAATCACTTCGGTCCCGAGGCGGCTCCCGAATTTGTCTGTGAAAGCATAGTTCACAGAAGGAGAGAAACTGAGTGTGAATTCATTCTTCAACTCAGGAATCGGATAGCCTGCACGCCCGAGTTGTTTCTCGGCCACATGACGGTCTTCATAAATATAAAAGCGCGGCTGAACGAGGGAGAAAACTGACCAGCGTGAGGAGACGGGAGTGTAAGAGTATTTCGCGAAAAATCCCGGAGTGAGAAGTGTGGTTCTTCTTTCTGCGTAGTATCCGCCGCCAATAGGTTCCGGAAAAAAATACGGCAGGTCAGTATTGAATGCGCCGGAGAATTTTGCGTTCTCTGATTTCCAGAAAATATCCGAGATACCAATCCGGGGAGACTGCCAGCGGAAAGCATCGAAGTCTTCCGACTTAGTCGCGTTGTTAAAAACGTAATGGAAGCGCATCTGGAAGTCGATGGCGCGCTCACCTTTGTATTTGTACTTGAAGGAAACGTTGTTGTTGAGAAGTAGACCATCATCCGCCGGACGTCCCAGGGCATTGGGAGTGATCGACTGGTCATCAGTGAGAATCGATGGTCCATCGAAGAAAGACATGTATGTCATGCCCAGGTTCTCGGAGTATTTCCGGAAGTTGTTCCCCACTGAAATTGAAGAACTGTTCGTCTGCGCGAGCGACACAAAAGAGCACAGAAGAAGAAGTGCAGAAAAGAAGAATTTCATGTGATGTTTGAGATACCAAACAACTTCATGAGAAGGCAAACCAAAAAGCAAAATCATGAAAAAAAGACATCTTTTTCAGAACTGCTAAGTTTCTGTATTTATGCGCTTAGTTCTTCGGAAATTTGAATTCGCCGGGGTTCCTGACCTTCATCAGTTTTTGGATCAATTGCTCAGAATACAGATTCTTGTTCGCCACGGCATAAACTTCATCCTCATGATAAGAATTTATCTCAATCGCCTGAGCTTCTTTCGTAAGGCCCGGGAGGTTGATCTTCTTCAACACTTCCTGGGTGAGAGTTTCAATTTTAACTTTTTCAGCAGGAGATAGATTATCAATGCGCGATAGCAGGCGAATGTTATTAATGAGAAATCCACGATCGGCCGGAGCAGTGATGAGAGGCAGAAGCATATCAATACTGGGTGGAAAGCTCAGATCCTTCATCAGGATTTCTCTTTGTACCGGGGAAAAAGGAAGGGCCTTCACCTTCTCTTCAATAAAAGATGTTTCTTCCGGTGAAAGAAAACCATCTACAAAACAAAAAGAAAAAGTCGCGCGCCAGAGATTGAACTTACTGTCTTCCATGAAAACTCCTGTAATTCCATTATAGCCGGTTTCGAAATGAGAAACATATTAAGTTGAGTTAAATATCTGAAACTTAAGGTTACGGATGCTTTTATTCTTATTAGAATGGCCTCTTACCCCGACCTTGGAAAGACGTGCGAATCTTTATCGTTGAAAATGATCATGCGACCCGTGTGAATTTAAGAAAGTATTTCGAAGGCCAGGGCCATGAAGTGCTCTCTTCAGCGACCTCGGCCGAGGCGATGAGGATTCTCGATCACATCCTGAGGCCTGAACTCATCCTCGTCGGAAGGCAGTTTTCTTCAGAGATCTTTTCGCTCCTGGCGGATTCGGAAAGATTCAGACTTATTCCGGTGGCCTCGATTTTTCGTTGATGCTCTTGAAACGGTAAGTAATCTGGAAATTGTTCCGCTGCGAATCCTGAAGCAGAAGCCGGAGTCGCCAGTTCATTATTTTCAGTTCACAAGTCGGAAGAGTAAAACTCCCTACCCATTCATGATCAGTGGTCTTCACCAGCTTCGGACGGATAAGCCCCATGGCGAGTTCCATTCCTGCAAGGTCGGCAACCTTCGGTGTGAGCTTATGGTCTTTCGATCTCACCGTGATGCGCAATTTTTCGAGATGCCTGATCGGTTTCGAAGGAGTGATTGAGACCTCGTAATTTCCTTTCATCGTCCGGTACTCACATGGGCCCACGGCAAGATCGCATTCTTCATTCTCACCCAGGATTTCAATGCGGGCG